>PCWZ01000092.1 GCA_002796305.1 Deltaproteobacteria bacterium CG11_big_fil_rev_8_21_14_0_20_49_13 | reverse complement strand
CTCGCAATGACAGAACAAGCAGGTTTTTAGAGGCGCCCTAGACAGTGTACTAGAACCCTGCTTTCACAGGGATGACAGACTACTTCGTCTTAGTCACTGTCACAAAGGTCTTATACACGACCTCGTAAGTTTCAGGGTCTATATATTTATCTGCCGCGCTAATATTGGCCCCTTCTACTATCACCTGATTTATGGTGATGCCTGCATAGTTCGACATATTTATCTTGTCCGCAAGGTCCGGTCTTTCGTTCAAAAGCGGCGCCACTACCTGAGACGCCGGGACGCTTGTCCTCTGTATCTTGTTCCCCCTCTCCTCATAATATTTAGAGAACGAGTCGAGGCTCATATTGCCTGTGAATATCTCGATATCGGGGGGGTCCCCGCCCCTGTCGGCAAAGGCCTCTTTTAATTTGTCACGAAGCCTATCCGTGAGCGAATTATCGATGGCTACCCCGGTAGGCAGGTTCTCGTTCCCTCCTGATGACGCTCCGCCTGCCACCTCTTTTGAAGGGCCTATATTTATTATCCTGACATTTTGCTTTTGTTCCTGCGGCTGTGCCGGCGTTCCCGCCTGTTTCCCGAGCGTAAGCATGGAAGAATTGACCCTGACGGGATCGTCCTCTCTTGAAGGGCACCCGCCGCAGGAAGAGAGAAGCAGGAAGCATGAAACATGAAGCATGAAACAAAAGAGTCTGCTTCTTTGTTTATTAATCTTTTCTGACCTCATGCTTCTTGCTTCCTGCTTCATCTTCCCCCCGCCTTATGTATCGCATGACCTTCGACATCTTCGCACGCCTCCATCATTATCTCCGAATATGTCGGGTGGGCGTGTATCGTTCTTTCTATATCCCTTACATTAAGCCCTGTCTCCATTGCAAGGGACGCCTCGGCGCAGATATCACTCGCATGGTTTCCCATGCAGTGGGCGCCCAAGATATGGCCAACTTCATCGGAATAGACCTGCAAAAGCCCGTTCGTGGCCGAATCGCAAACGGCCTTTGAAAGAGCGGCGTAAGAGAACCTTCCGGTCTTATATTTAACGTTATTATTTTTGAGCTCTTTTTCGGTGGCACCCACGCACCCTATTTCCGGGATGGTGAATATCGGCCGCGGAACGACGTTGTAATTCATAACCGCCGCGTGTTCGCCCTTGATATTGGTGACGGCAACCATCCCCTCCTTCGAGGCGACGTGCGCAAGGGCCGGCTTGAAGCCTTTTGCCCCGGGAACGGCAACATCGCCTATTGCGTAAATGTTGGGGACGTTCGTTCGCATCTTATCATCGGTCAAAATAAAACCCTTTTGCGTCTCCACCCCGGCCGCCTCTATTCCAAGTCCGTCGGTAAATGGACGCCTACCTATTGAAACGAGCACAAGATCGGCACCTAGGTTATCGACCGTAGAGAGCTTAACGATCCCCTTTCCTGCTTCTGTAACGGTCGCCTTGGTGAAGATCTTTATACCGCGTTTTTTGAACGACATGGAAAGCTGTCTTGATATGGCGGCATCCTCCGTTGGAAGCAACTGATCCGTCATTTCGACTATCGACACATCGACGCCGAAGATGTTCATGATGGATGCGAACTCGCACCCGATAACGCCGCCGCCGACTATCACAAGTCTCTTGGGAAGGGCTTTCAGGTCGAGCATCTCATCGCTTGTTATAACGAACTTGCCGTCTGTCTTCAAACCGGGAATTTCGCGCCATATGGAGCCGGTGGCAATAATTACATCGCGACTCGTGACTGGCAACTCGTTACCGGCAGGATCCACCACTTTCAGTTCGTCCTTTGAGGCAAAACTTGCGGCGCCAGTGATAAGGTCTATTTTGTTGGACTCAAGAAGTTGCCCAATACCTACGCGCAGGCCCGCTACTATTTTGTCTTTGCGCTCTACAACCTTTGCCATATTGACTGCCGCCTTGGCGGAGTCAACGCCCTCGATGCCGAATTCGGCGGGATCTCTCTCCTTGAACCTTTCAGCAACGGCAACGACAGATTTTGTTGGAATACAGCCGCGGTTCAGACACGTGCCACCAACGTGTTCCTTTTCTATCAGGACCGTCTTGAGCCCTAACTGTGCGGCCCTTATCGCCGCTACGTATCCGCCGGGGCCTGCTCCTATTACTGCTAAGTCGTATGTCATAGTTTTTCGACCATTCCGTCATTGCGAGAGCCGAAGGCGTGAAGCAATACAGCGAGTTGGATTGCTTCGGCCTTTACGGCCTCGCAATGGCTCTCACTTGACCGTTATCCTTCTCTTGTCTTCTCCGACGACCGCAAGCTTTACCCAGATCGTCCTCTCTGGCAAGAGGTTTGGGAATTTTTCGGCCCATTCTATGACCGTTACCCCCTTGCCGTCAAAATGTTCTTCGAGCCCTAGATCTGCCGCCTCCCATTCACATCCTATCCTATACCAGTCATAGTGGTAAATAGGCATCTTTCCGCCATGGTAAACATTGAGTATCGTGAACGTCGGAGAGTTGACGTAGTAGTTCTTTTTTATGCCGAGGCCGCTGGCGAGCCCCTGAATGAAAGAGGTCTTGCCAGCGCCAAGCTCCCCCACGAACGCAATGATAGAAGACGGCCCCAGCTTTTTGGCAAACTTGGCCGCAAGTTCCTGTGTCTCTTTGAGTGAATTGGTGATCTTTTGCATATGCTATTTCTCCCCTTTGTAAGGGGAGGATAAAGGTGGGGTGGATATCTGCCTCCCCTAACCCCTCCTTACAAAGGAGAGGAAATAAACTTGATGGCCTTTGGCAGTTCCGAAATTATATCGGAGGCAATGAGCCCCCGCTCGCCAACATTCTTTGCCGCCATGTCGCCCGCCAGCCCGTGCAAATAAACGCCTGCAACGACCGCAATATCGACAGGCATCTTCTGCGCCATGAACCCGGCAATAACACCCGTAAGAACATCCCCCGACCCCGCCGTTGCCATGCCGGCATTTCCTGTTTCATTTATATAGATATCGCCTTCGGGGGTGCCGATAACTGTCCTGTGTCCCTTTAGGACAAGATAGACCTTGTGGACCTTTGCAAAGTTTCTTGCAAGCTCGATTCTCTCTTGCGCAGAGATCTTTGGCTCCCTGCCCAGGAGCCTTATCATCTCTCCCGGATGAGGCGTCAGGACAAGGTGGTTCTTCCTCCCCGACAAGACGGATAGATCGGAAGCAACGGCATTTAGCCCGTCGGCATCTATTACAACAGGCACCTGGCTCTTTTTTACGATCTCAAGCACCGCCGAAACTGTCGCCTTATCGATGCCTATCCCTGGTCCTATAGCCATCACGTCTGCCTTGCCTAAAAGCGTCCTTATCTGCGGCAGAGAATCCTTGATAAATATGCCGCGGCCCTTGTCTTCAACCCCCTCGCACATCACCTCCGGCGCGCGCGTATCGAACTTGATATATGCGGCACCGGGCAATGCATAGGTAACAAGCCCTGCCCCGCTCCTCAAAGCGGCCCTGCCCGAAAGAAGTCCGGCACCTATCTTTCCCGAAGCACCTCCGACAACAAGGACATGGCCAAAATCACCTTTATGGGAGTCGGCAAGCCTTTTTCCAAAATAGCCCTCAAAGATATCGGGGGTTATAAGATAATAGCCGGTCTTAAGGTCATCTGTAAGCTCTTTGGGTATGCCGATATCGACCATCTCGACCTCGTGCGTATATTCATGGGAAAGACCTGCGACAAGGCCTACTTTCATCATTGCGAATGTAACGGTAAGCCTCGCCTTTACCGCAACGCCCAAGGGCATTCCGGTATCTGCCGAAAGTCCGGAAGGTATATCTATTGAAACAACCGGCTTTTTTGCCGCGTTAATGGCCTCTATAACAGCCTTGTATTTACCCGTCACGTCGTTAGAAAGGCCGGTGCCAAAGACGGCGTCAATTATTAGATCGGCGTTCGTCAGCGTCCTGAACTCCTCTTTCACCACAACACCCGTACCAGCAAGTTTTTCCCAGTTAACACGCGCATCTGGCGAAAACTCGGACCATGGCGCGGTTAGATACACGTTAACATTGAAACCGGCTTCTTTAAGAAGTCTGGCGATGACAAGACCGTCGCCCCCGTTGTTTCCCTTGCCGACAACTATGCCAGCGGTCCCCTTTTTGGGAAATCTCTTTATGATGATGTCGGATGCGCCTTTTCCGGCGCGTTCCATAAGGCCCGGCGAAGCTATATTACATTTTTCAATGGCCGCCTTGTCGAGGGCCTGCATTTGGTGGGACGTGACAAGTTTCATTACCCTTCAAGGATGACGTTAGCTATCCCGTAATTACCATCGTGGGAAAGCATTACATGGATATTCTTGACCCCGCGCGATTCAACGTTCTTTTTTATCTTGTCGTACATGTTGATCACCGTGCGCCCTTCTTTTTCAGTAACCTCGATATCCCTGAAATTTATCCCTTCGGTCTCTTTGGGATACATGGCCTTTATGAAGGCCTCTTTTGCGGCATAGCGCGTTGCAAATCGCTGGGCCGGATTCTTTTTATTGTTGCAATATCTTATCTCTTTGTCTGTAAAGATCCTCTTCAGAAACTTTTCTTGCCAGCGAAAGATGATACCTTCCATACGCCTGACATCTACAAGGTCTATTCCGATGCCTATTATCATATTTGACTCCGTATACAGAATGTCATCCTGAGGACAAAGTCCGAAGGATCCCTTGAACGAACGGGATTCTTCGCTTCGCTCAGAATGACAACGTTGTTATCAACTTTTTCATTTCAATAACCGCCTGTGCAAGCCCTACAAATACCGCTCTTGCTATGATAGAATGCCCTATATTATATTCGGCTATGTCCGGGACCTCTTTGACCACAAGAGCGGCGTTATCATAATTCAAACCGTGCCCCGCCGCAACATGTAATCCGGCATCTTTGGCTATTTTTGCCGCCGCCTTTATACGATCAAACTCTTCTCTGGAATTGTGTTCGCAATATCTACCGGTATGAATTTCAATGGCCTGCGCACCAAGCTCTTTTGATGCCTCAACCTGCTTGGGTTCAGGATCAATGAACATGCTAACGATAATAGATTCAGCTTTAAGTCTTTTAACGTAACTCCTTAATTTATCAAAGTTCTTTATAACATCAAGCCCGCCCTCGGTCGTTAGTTCCTGCCTCTTTTCCGGAACAAATGTACAGACGTCGGGTCTTACTTTAATGGCAATGTCAACTATCTCATCGGTTGCCGCAAGTTCGAGGTTCAAGGGCACCCTGACAAGTTTGCGCAACGCGATAAGGTCAGCGTCTTGAATGTGTCTTCGGTCTTCCCTTAGATGAATGGTTATCTGATCTGCGCCGGCATTTTCAACTATGCCGGCGGCTATCACAGGGTCGGGATAAGAAACATTTCCCCTTGCCTGCCTCAAGGTGGCTACGTGATCGATATTTACGCCTAGTGTGGCCATTAGTGTCCAAGATGTCTGTAAATTTCACCGGCAAGACCGTCGGCCATGGACCTGATGCGATCGTGATTTTCGCCTTCTATCATGATCCTGGCAAGATTTTCCGTACCCGAATATCTAAGCACAAGCCTGCCGCGGTTTCCGAGTTCTTTTTCAATACCGCGAACTATATTTGCAATGGATGGTATCTGTGAAAAGTCCTTCTTCTGGGATACCTTGACGTTCGTAAGGATCTGCGGGAACGACTGCATCACCTGTTTTGCAAGTGATAACGGCTGATCCTTCTGACGAAGTATCGATAGGACCTGAAGACCTGCAAGTATGCCGTCGCCTGTCGTGTTGTAATCGAGGAATATGAGATGGCCGGACTGCTCGCCGCCCAGATTGTATCCGTTGGCCCTCATCGACTGAATTACATACCTGTCGCCAACGGCCGTGCGTACCACATTGATACCCATCGACTGCATGGCAATATCAAGGCCTAGGTTGCTCATTACGGTTCCGACCACGGTCCCCTTTGCAAGCGTCCCTTCTTTGAACATATGCTGTGCGCAAAGGCCCACGATAAAATCTCCGTCAACTATCGAACCTTTTTCGTCGGCCATGATTATGCGGTCAGCGTCACCGTCGAGGGCTATCCCTATGTCGGCATTATGTTCCACCACAAGACGGGCCATCAGCTCGGGATGAGTACTTCCGCAACCGGCGTTGATGTTCGTTCCGTCGGGATTGGCGCCCACCGCTATTACATTAGCGCCTAGCTCCGAAAAGACCGCCGGGGCCACTTTGTAACCCGCGCCGTGCGAACAATCTAAGACTATTTTGAGGCCCGAAAGGTTCACGCCCCTGGGGATGGATCGCTTTAAGAATTCGATGTAACGCCCGGCGGCATCATCTACCCTCACCGCCTTGCCTATCGCCTCAGCAGTTGGTCTGTGATGATCGATGTCGCCGGAAGCGATGAGATTCTCCATCTGGGCCTCGAGCTCGTCGGGGAGCTTAAAACCGTTGCGATCGAAGAACTTTATACCGTTATCCTGATATGAATTATGCGAGGCGGAAATGACAACCCCTGCGTCGGCCCTCATCCCCTGAGTGATAAAAGCAATGCCCGGTGTCGGAAGCGGGCCTACGAGCATTACATCGCAACCCATAGAACAGATACCGGAGGCAAGCGCCGTTTCAAGCATGTAACCCGAAAGACGAGTGTCTTTTCCGATGACTATTCCGTGACGTTTCTTGCCGTTCTGAAATATGTAGGAGATGGCGCGGCCAAGTTGCATGGCCATTTCGGATGTCATTGGGTGGACGTTAGCCGTTCCGCGCACACCATCCGTACCGAATATTTTTCTCTTCTCTTGCATATTATACGATTTAGTAAAAACTGCGCCCTACTTATACATGAAACCGCTACCCAAATCAAACTTTTTATGGACAAATGGAGTTATCGAATGTTTTTAGAAAATGTTGCCTGAAAAATCATAAAAAGATGACAAAATATCTTGTCCGGAATTTCATCGCAACGATGATTACACTTATTTTACAATGTGTTATACTAGAAACTGCAAGCTACACTTAAACCGTTGATCTCGCCAAAAGTGGGCGTTACAAAGAGAAGCCTGTCGCCCGGCTTATGAAATTTTGCAACTCCCCACCCAATTGCCGAGCCCAACGCGGCGCCAAATGCCGCGTCTGAAAGATAGTGTGCGTCGGAATCTATCCTTGTATAACTCACAAAAGATGCCAGAAGGAACGCGGGAACACCTATTGCAGGCCCGTGCAAGGTCTCAAGTACGGATGCAACGGCAAATGTCCTTGCGACGTGTCCCGACGGAAAACTGTAATTGCCGCCGTTTGGTCTTTCACGCCTCGCCGAAACCTTAAAGATCCCCACCGTCGCCTCGGTTATCGCAAGGGCCTCTACCATGCTCTCGCCTGTCAGGTTGAGTGTCTCGTTCTTGCTTATGAGCCCCACGCCCCAAACCGCCGCGGCGCTCGTGTCCCATATGTAGGGTTTACCTATCCAGTCGCCAACCGTGTCGGCCTTTCCGAGTGCGCGATTATCTTTGAAGTGGCTGGATATTCTATCATCCCACTGCGAAAGTCCCATAGAGGCCACGCCGCCGCCGGCAAGAAGAAGGAACGGAAGGCCAAACGTCGTAGTTTTAAGGTCGCCTGCCGCGTGCCCGCCTATCCGGGATATAGCCCCGGCTGAGGCTCGGCTCAGAGGAGACATCAGCACAATAAAAAGAACCGTGACTAGGATGATTTTTTTCATCTTAAGCCGGCACGAACCAGACATCAGTTGGTCTGAACTTTGAGTTCCTCTTGAACTTTGGCTTAACCTTGGTCCCCACCCATTTGAGATTGGCCTCTGCAGGGTTCAAACCAACTAATCTCGAAAGGAGGAGCGTATCCCAGCCTTCAAACTCGATCATGGCAAGAATATAGGGTGTTTCTTTAAGAAACTCCTCTGCACCAAAATGACAGACCGTAAAAGAGTGAATTTTCCCTTCGGCGGGAAGCTCTTTCCAGTCGGTCTCTGCGCCGCATTTCATACAAGCGGCCTTTGGTGTGGTGTGCTTATACCCGCATTTGGGACAAACCGTACCCAGAAGTTTCTTATTGGCGAGCCCGGCGAACCATGGGCTATCCTGCCCGTAACTATGGAGATATTCCACGTGATACGGGAACTTAAGGATGATCGGGCTCATATCCTTGAGGTGTTCTATGTTCTTGGGAAATGGAACGTTGAATAGAACCGCCCCGTCCAATGTTTCGTCTATTATTTGTTTTGTCATATATTCTCCTTTATGCCCTCTCCAAAAGGCTGACCGTAACATACGTTCCCGTTCCGGCGTGTGAATGGATCGCTCCGATCTTAGGGTCCTTTAATTGAAGTTTGGAATCGCCAAAATGTTTGCCGATGCTTCCCTGCAGCTGCCAGAGGGCGAACGCCGCCTGCATGAGCCCCGTTGCACCGACCGGGTGACCGCATGCAATAAGGCCTCCCGATGGGTTAACCGGGCAAACAGATGCGCATTCCAGGTTCAGACCATATTCTACACCAGGCACAAATGTCTTACCCGATGCCGCGAATGAACCGCCTTCGCCGTATTTGCAAAGTCCCATATCTTCGTAGGTCTGTATCTCAGAAGATGTATAGGCATCGTGCAGCTCTACAAAGTTGATCTCTTTCAAGGGGTCTGTTATGCCGCCATTTTCATAGGCAAGCTTTGATGCCATGCGGCCGGCACGAAACGAATGAATGCCCGGGTATCTGAAATGCTTGGCCCAGAGGTCCTTATAATATTTCTTGGATTCTTCGTTCTGTTCGTTGGCGAGCGAATTGTACTTATAGAAATCTTCGAACGACTGATGCGGCCTGTCCGACATACGCATCGCATCCGTTCCCCTGCCAATCGATCTCACCTTAACTCCAGGATATTTCTTGCCGGTCGCCTTTTCCAGTTTATTGAGGCCGTCTTCTGAGACCATGATGCATGCGGCGGCGCCGTCGCTCATAACGCAGATATCAAGACGCGTTAATGGCCATGCGACCATGGGTGCGCTCCTCACATCTTTAACGGTCAATCTCTGTTTCTTTTGTGCGTATTGATTGTGGTAAGCGTTTGCATGGTTCTTTACCGAGACATGCGCCATTTGTTCCGCGCTTGTCCCGAACTCCATCATGTGTCTGACCACCATCATTGCATAATAGCCGGAATAAAAGCCCCCGACCGGATAGTCAAAATTAATATCGCTGGCCAGGGCAATGAACTCGTTCCCCTTCCATGTCTCGACGTGGCTCATCGTCTCAAACCCGTAGGCAAGGCAGATGTCCATATCACCGCAGGCGATGTTCTTGTAAGCCTCCTGAAAACAGATGCCCCCTGTGGCTCCGCCGCCTTCAACCCTGTGGCTCGGCTTGGGACAGAGGCCTAAATAATCCTGCGTCATGGCGCCTGCCATCAGCTGCCTTGTGAAGTGGTCGGAAAAATACGAGGCAACACTCCCGTCGACCAGCTCCAAGAACTTGGGATAATCGAGTCCGGCGTCTTTTACAGTGTAATCGACCGCCTCCTTGACTATCGCCTGAAAGGTCTTGTCGGGCCTGGCCTTTGCAAACTTTGAAACGCCCGCCGATACTACATAAACATCTTTTGCACCCTTGCTCATTTTTTACCTCCTATTCAGATGGGGGGAACGACCAACTCGCAGACTCGTTGTTTCCCCCCAAACCCCTCGATCTCGGACTGGCAAAGCCAGATCCTCGCTCGCTAACTTGCTAGTTCTTTGAGAACATTCTTTGCAATGACTATCCTTTGAACCTCGCTCGTCCCTTCATATATCTCGGTGATCTTTGCATCACGGAAATAACGTTCCACAGGATACTCTTTGCAATAACCGTAGCCGCCAAGGATCTGCACCGCCTCTTTGGCGACAAAGTTCGCTGTTTCCGAGGAGAAGAGCTTCGCCATCGCCGCCTCTTTGGAATATTTCATCCCTTTATCTTTCATCCATGCGGCACGGTGAACAAGCAGGCGTGACGCATCTATTCTCATCGCCATGTCGGCTATCTTCCACTGAATGCCTTCAAATTCACAGATCGGTTTATCAAACGCCTCGCGCTCTGTTGAATACCTCACCGCCACTTCGAACGCGGCACGGGAAATGCCTAACGCCTGCGTTGCGATACCGAGCCGGCCGCCGTCCAGCGTCCACATGGCTATCGAAAAACCCCCTCCCTCTTTTCCGATGATGTTCTCTTCCGGAACCTCACAATTATCAAGGACTATGGAAGATGTAGATGACGCCCTGATACCTAATTTGTGTTCTTTTTTACCTACCGAATATCCGGAAAAACCCTTTTCAACTATGAAGGCGCTTATCCCTTTGTGGCGTTTCTCCTTATCGGTCATGGCAAATACCATCATCGCGTCGGCGTCGGGGCCGTTGGTGATGAAGTTCTTTGTGCCGTTAAGTATATATTTGTTCCCCTTTTTTACCGCAACGGTCCGCTGGTTCGCGGCATCGCTCCCCGTGCCCGGCTCCGAAAGGGCGTAGGCACCGAGTTTCTGGCCGGATGCGAAGGGCTTCACATATTTCTCTTTTTGCGCATCTGTTCCGAAATTGACTATCGGCGCGCAATAAAGCGAGTCGTTGACCGACATGGTGACGGCGGTAGAGGCGCATGCGGCGGATATCTCTTCAAGCGCCAGCACGTAGGCCAGATTATCCATCCCCGCCCCGCCCCACTCGACGGGTATCGTGATACCCATGAGCCCCAGTTCCGCCATCTTTTTAACGGCATCTGCCGGGAACTTTTCGCTCTCATCAAGCTCAGCTGACTTTGGAGCAAGTTCTTTCTGAGCAAAATCGTGGGCCATCTGCTGTAACATCTTTTGTTCTTCGCTTAACGTCATTTCCATATTTCCTCCATTTTTTTCTAGATAAAATTAGGCTTTCGCCTCTCAAGAAACGCGGCTACGCCCTCTTTGATGTCGGGGGTATCAAAACATTCCTGGAATCTTGTACGCTCTATCGTGAGGCCCTCGATCAAAGGCCCTGTTGCGCCCCTGTTTATAACATCCTTCACAAGAGAGATGGCGTTCGGACTGTTGGCTATCATCTCACCCGCGCACTTCAACACTTCGTTCATAAGATCGTTCAGCGGAACGACCCTGTTCACAAGCCCTATCTCTCGCGCTTCTTGCGCCTTTATCTTCCTTCCGGTAAATATCAGCTCACGGGTCATTCCAAGGCTGACATATTTATTGAGACGCTGTGTTCCGCCAAAACCGGGGAAAAGACCGAGAGCGACTTCCGGGAGTCCGAATACTGCGTTCTCGGATGCATAGATAAAGTCGCACGCCAGCGCCAGTTCGGTCCCGCCGCCAAGCGCGAAGCCGTTGACCGCGGCAATGACGGGCTTGCCCGCACCCTCTATCATTTTCATCAGGTCATGACCTGCATGTGCGAACCGCTCCGCGGCTCCCTTTCCCATCTTCGGGAACTCGGTAATGTCGGCCCCGGCGACGAACGCCTTCTCTCCGGAACCTGTTATAATGATGACGCGAATATTCTTGTCAGAGTCAAGGTTCTTAACAGCCTGCTCAAGCTCTTTAATAGTCTCGGGATTGAGTGCGTTAAGCGCCTTGGGCCGGTTGACCGTTATGATGCCGACCCTGTCGCTAACTTCAGTTAAGATATTCTGATATTGCATAGGCTCCCCGCTTCCGTTGTCGTCCTCGCGTAAGCGGGGACCTCATTTATACAATCTGGATCCCCGATTTCGCGGGGATGACATCTAATAAGAATAAAATCCCCTCTTTGTCTTTCTTCCCAGCTCCCCCTTATCGACATGCTCTTTAATGACGGTGCAGGGTCTGTACTTTTCGTCCTTGAAGCCATCATATAATACGGAGAGTATCGAGTGCACAGTATCAAGACCTATCAGGTCCGCGAGCGCCAGTGGGCCCATGGGGAAGTTGCAGGAAAGCTTCATGCCTGTATCAATATCCTCTCTCGTGGCGATGCCGTCCTTCAGGGCGTGCGCCGCCTCGTTTATCATAGGCATCAATATCCTGTTAATGATGAAACCGGGCGTGTCTTTTGAGGTCACCATCGTCTTGTTGAGCCTTGTAACGAGCTCCGATACTACGGCATGGGTGGCGTCGCTTGTCTTTGGCGACCTTATCACCTCCACACATTGCATTATGGGGACCGGGTTCATAAAGTGCATGCCGATTATCTTATCGGGCCTCTTTGTGGACTCACCTATCTTGGCAACGGAGATGGAAGATGTGTTCGTGGCAAGTATCGCATCCTTCTTGGTTATGTTGTCGAGGGAGGAGAATATCTCTTTCTTGAGATTGATGTTTTCCGGAGCAGCTTCGACCACGAGATCGCAGGCAGCAAGGTCATTTAAAGTGAGCGTTGTTTTGATGTTGGCATGCGTCTTGTCGTGGGCATCCTTGGTTATCTTTCCCTTCTCAAGCATCTTGGAAAGAGAACCCTTGATCCCATTCATGCCGCGCTCGAGGAATTCGGGCTTAATATCCTGCATAATGACGTTATATCCGGCAAAGGCAAATACCTGCGCGATGCCTGCGCCCATCTGCCCCGCACCAACGACACCTATCGTGCTTATTGTCATATGGCCTCCACGATCATGGCCGTTGCCTCACCGCCGCCGTTGCAAAGCGTTGCCAGGCCCCTCTTCTTGCCCGTGCGCTTAAGCGAATATAAAAGCGTAGTGAGTATCCTTGCGCCGCTTGCGCCGACGGGATGACCCAGTGCTACCGCTCCGCCGTTAATGTTGACCTTTTTCGGGTCTATCTTGAACTCTTTTATGGCCATCAGCGTGACAACAGAGAATGCCTCGTTTATTTCAAAGAGGTCTATATCGTTCACTGTAAGTTTTGCCTTTTCAAGTGCGCGTTTGATCGCACCGACCGGAGCCGTTGTAAACCACTCCGGCTCCTGCGAGAAGGTGGCGTGGGCGATTATCTTTGCCATCGGTTTACACCCAAGTTCCTTTGCCTTGGCCTCGCTCATGACGACAAGTGCCGCACCGCCGTCATTTATAGATGAAGCGTTAGCCGGGGTCACCGTTCCGTCCTTATTAAATGAAGGGGAAAGCGCCGGTATCTTTTCGAATTTCACCCTGAACGGCTCTTCGTCCCTGTTGACGATTATTGGATCACCCTTCTTCTGCGGTATCTTGACGGGAACGATCTCATCCTTAAAGTATCCATTCTCGGTAGCCGCTATCGCTTTTTTGTAACTATCGATAGCAAAATCATCCTGATCCTTGCGGGAGACATTGTTCGTCTTGGCACAAAGGTCTGCGCATGAGCCCATGTGTTGATTCGTATAGATATCCCAGAGTCCGTCGCTTACCATCGTGTCGACTATCTTGCCGTCGCCAAGCCTGTAACCGCCGCGCGCGTTGGGCATGGCATAAGGAGAGTTCGTCATCGACTCCATGCCGCCAGCCACCACTACATTATTATCACCCAGGCGTATCAGCTGGTCAGCAAGCATCACCGCAAAAAGCCCGGATGAGCAGACCTTGTTAACAGTGAGCGCGCTTACTTCTTTGGGCAGTCCCGCAGAGAACATCGCCTGTCTGGCCGGGGCCTGGCCAAGCGCGGCCGGCAATACGCACCCCATGATGCAGAGTTCGACTTGAGTCGGCTTGATACCGGCGCGTTCCACCGCGGCCCTTATCGCTATGCCGCCCAGATCTGTGGATCTTACCGTAGCAAGCGACCCCTGAAAACTTGCAACCGGTGTACGCGCCGCGCTTACGATAACTGAGTGTGTCATGATTCTCTCCTTTTTCTAGGATCCCCGCCTTCCATTACTAGTGGCCTTAATCAGTCAATGAAAAATTGTAAAGAAAAAGATAATTTTTCGACGATTTATAAACTCGGGCACCTCTAAAAACCTATTTACCCTGTCATTGCGAGCCCCGAAGGGGCGCGACAATCTCTAAGCAAATACTTGATTTATGGAGATTGCTTCGCCGCCTACGGCTCCTCGCAATGACACACCAATGGGTTTATAGAGGCGCCCTTGAGTCAAGTGTATAGGCCTGTTGTAAGATTGGATGTAAACGTGTTTGTATCTGCCTGTTCGGATCGTGCTCGCTACAGCTTACGTGCTTACGAACTTATTCCGCGTAGAGCTTTTCGCGCTTTTCCTGTTCTTCCTTGCAACGAACACAATAGTCGGCAACAGGACGCGCCAAGAGACGTTCTATGCTGATATCCTCTCCGCATTCTTCGCAAATACCGTAGGCGCCGTCATCTATCTTTTTAAGCGCCTCGTTTATCTTCTTTAAAAGCACCCTTTCGCGATCGCGAAGCCTTAAGTTGAGAGATTGGCCGGCCTCTGTGGAGGCAAGATCCACCTCATCCGGAAGATCATCGGGGTCGAAACCCATCCCCTCTTCCTTTGTGGTGTCCGCACTGGCGATTATTTCCGCCTTCCTCTTGATAAGGATCTCCTGAAATTTCTTTATGTCTTTTTTATTCATAGGGGGGCATCTTAGATAAAACCAATATATTTTCAAGCAATTTCTTTAATAGCAATGGAACACGGAATAGACATCGTATCCCCCCTATAAAGAAAATAAGGTATATGTTGGATAGAGAATGGGAGGAGTTAAAGAAAGT
>PCWZ01000091.1 GCA_002796305.1 Deltaproteobacteria bacterium CG11_big_fil_rev_8_21_14_0_20_49_13 | reverse complement strand
CCGGTCTTTACAATATGGCCTTCGCCTAATTTCAAAAAAGAGTGAAGAATAAGCATAACCAGAATTTACACCACCCTGCTATGCAACGGGTTTACTGTCTGCCCAGATATGCAAAGAAATCCTGGTTGGCGTGGGAAACCGCGTCGCTATTCTGCCGCCCGTTCACGTTCACGAAGTCGCTCATGAGCTTGGTCTCGGCGTCAGATGCGCTCCTTACGGCTATCGTATTACTGTTATCTATCGTCATGCCGTAGGTCGTCGCCATACCCTCGCGAATACCCTTTGTGGTCGCAGAGCTGTGCACCTCATAGGCGTCTGTTATGGGATAGAACATCTCCTGCGCTACTGCGGCAAGAACGGAACCAAGCGGTGAGGCCGCTAGGTCATCTACCCTGTTCGGGTCTATGAATATCCTGCCATAGAGATTGTTTTCTGACCTTATCACCTGTCCGTAGGTGCTATATGCGAACGAAGGCCCGGGAGAATTTATCACGATATTATATCTTGCGGTAGAACCGAGTTCGCCACTGCAAGGGTCGCTTGTGCTACCGGAGGTGACGAGATTTGGCGCCCTAAACCCTGCGGTGCCATAATAGTTCTCGGCGATAACCGCCGAATT
Source organism: Deltaproteobacteria bacterium CG11_big_fil_rev_8_21_14_0_20_49_13 (assembly GCA_002796305.1). Taxonomy (NCBI): domain Bacteria; class Deltaproteobacteria; species Deltaproteobacteria bacterium CG11_big_fil_rev_8_21_14_0_20_49_13. Next base: position 11,423 of record PCWZ01000091.1, on the reverse strand, counting down.
GCTAACAAGGTCCCTTACTGCGGCATATACCCCGGAAGCTGTCGAGGCGTAGCCCATGGCCACAGCCGAAGCGAGCAGATTGGAATTCTTCCAGTTATATACCGTGCACCAGCTACGCGCCTCCCATGTTGAACTGGACGATGTAGACGATGCCGCAGAGCCGAAATCGGTCATGTATGGGTTATAAATGACGGCCACCGTGAACTGCGTCGGGAGTCCATAGAGCTTCGCGACTACGGAATTGCTCGTTATCGTCCCGTGCAGATCGACAAGAGAATTGTCATCGTAATTAAGTATCCTTATGAACGTGTTAGTAGAAGTGGCCCCCGGTGCAAGAGATGTGTCGAAAGGTATGGTCAGAGATACGTTGTTAAGCGAGTTCGTTATAAAGTTAGATGTACCGTTGAGCGTAAAATCAAAACCGACAAGATAAGGAGAATATATCCCCTGATAAGTTGCGTTAACATCACCTTCGCTTGTGTTCACGCTGAAACCGCTCGGCAATGTCCCCTGCCTAACTCTGAACGTAGGCGGCGTTACCTGCATCACGTTTGCGCATGAAGTGATCGCTCCCGAGACGATGGTCACGTACGCATTGGTCATCTGCGAGTAAATGTTGCTCCCTGCCTGATAGCCTCCGTTACATGTGGGCGTTGTAACGCTCCATGCGGTATTTATGTTCTTTCCCGTTGTATAATCGGTTGTGGGCGTCGAAGTATCCTTCCCGCAGGAAAGGGCCAACGCTAAGATAGGAACAAAAAAGGCCTTATTCACGACTCCCCCATTATCAGGGGGTACCTTTCTCCACTTTATTTAAAATGGCAATATAAATTTTTTATGCTACAATGTGCCCCCAAAACGGGGGAAAATGAAAAGAACAGCTTTAATTGTTGCGCTATTCGTGATGTTGCCGGTGACCATTTTTGCCAACTTTCATAGATTATAGGCTTAGAACAAGCGTTGAAATGGGTTGCCAGAAAAGACCCAAAACTATTGTCAAGACCGCCAGGAATATCGCCAGCGTCCCAAGCCTTGCGGCATCGACGGTAAACGGAGCTTGATCGGTCGATTCATCAAAGAACATGGTCTTTACCACCCGCATATAGTAATAGAGCGAGATAACGCTATTGACTATACCTACAATGGCAAGCCAGTAGAGCTTGGCCTCTACGACGGCCGAGAATATGTAGAATTTGCCTACAAAACCGACGAAAGGTGGCACTCCCGTGAGTGACAACAAGAATATCGTCATGACGATCCCGAGTATCGTGCCATAACCGCCGCGGCGACCGAGGCCCTTAAAGCTTTCCATCCCTTCCGACCCCGTCTTATTTGAAACGATCTCGACCACAAGAAAGGCACCAAGATTCATTACCAGATAGGCGATGAAATAGAAATATACCGCCTGAAAACCCTTGGATGTCGCACAGGCAACGCCCATTAAAAGATATCCGGCATGTGCGATGGATGAATACGCAAGGAGTCTTTTTATATTATTCTGTGGAATGGCTGCCAGGTTGCCGAACGTCATCGTAAGAGCCGAGACGGCTACAATGATCAGCGGCCATCCGAACGTAAGACCCTGTTCGCTTGAGACCCTCATTAAAATCGCGAATCCGGCCGCCTTTGGGGCAACGGAGAGGAACGCGGTAATGGGTATAGGCGCCCCTTCGTACACATCAGGGCACCATGCCTGCATGGGGACGGCGGCTATCTTATAGAAAAAACCGGCAAGCATTAGGATGCCGGCCAAGGAGATGATGGAAGAAGGGAGATGGGCAAGCGAAGAAAAGCCGCTGAGATATAAAGAACCGGTGGCGCCATAATAAAGACTTGCGCCGAAAAGGAATACGCCGGAGGCAACCGCGCCGTACAGGACATATTTAAGGGCCGCCTCTCCCGAACGGGGAGAATCCTTCACGTAGCCAACGAGCACATAGGAGAGAAGGCTTACAAATTCGAGCGCCAAATAGATCATTAAAAGATTATTGGCGCCGGCGAGAAGGTTCATGCCGAGAACGGAACCCACGATAAGGGCATAATATTCGGGAGCATCCCCTTTCCCCTCCTTCGTAAGGATGGGAAATAATTCTTTCGACCTCTGCGAGAATATTATTATTAGAACGGCCGTTATTGAAAAGATCGCCTTAAAGAATATCAAAGGTTTATCTACAACTATCATCCCCCAGAATATCGGCGGCGTTCCCACATTGTACTGAAAAAGAGAAAAGATAAAAGCGATCAAAAGCCCCGCCATCGCCAGATACGATGAGACAAGACCTTTATTGAAACCCTTGAAAAGTGAACCTACGAGAAGGATAAGAACCGTCGCCGAAAGGACCAGCTCCGGAACAAAAAAGTTTATACTTAAAAGATTAGGCATAAGTTCTATTTAACAAAGATCCCGTTTATACTGACAAGCGTTGCATTCATTATATCAAGCATCACCTTAGGATATACTCCCAATATGAAGACGATAACCACAAGCGGAGCAAGGGTCAGCATTTCCCGCCGGTTAATATCTGGAAGCGACGCATATTTTTCGTTGATCTTCCCTAAAAATATCCTCTGATACGTCCATAGAATATATGCGGCGGTAAGGACCACGCCTGTGGCCGAGAAGGCCGTGATAAGAGGCCACGTCTTGAACGCTCCTAAGAACACCAAAACCTCGCTTATAAAACCCGAAAGTCCTGGCAGACCCAAGGCCGCAAAGAAGGCTATGGCCGTCCAAACCGCGTAACGCGGCATAATGTGGGCAAGACCTCCGAAGCTGTCGATATCTCTGTGATGGGCGCGGTCATAAAGAATCCCGACAATAAGGAAGAGCTGGGCGGTGATGGTGCCGTGGTTGAACATCTGTAGCACCGCGCCGTTCATCCCTTCGCTGGTGAGACTCGCCATGCCAAGCAAACAGAAGCCCATGTGACTTATCGAAGAATATGCGATGAGGCGCTTGAAATCCTTCTGCGCCATGGCGCAGAGCGCGCCATAAACGATATTAATGAGGCCAAAGACGGCGATCCACTTTGCCAGCTCGAACGTGATATCGGGGAACATCGGGAAACAAAAACGGATCATGCCGTAGGTGCCCATTTTAAGGAGTACGCCGGCAAGAATGACCGATATCGCCGTGGGCGCCTCAACGTGAGCGTCGGGGAGCCATGTGTGGAACGGAAAAACCGGCACCTTAATGGCAAAAGCGATCATAAGCCCCAGCCAGCAGACAAGACGGAACGTATGCGTGGTCATGGGCCCTATGTGTGTCGCCTGATTCATGAGCGTCAACATGTTGAACGTATGACCTTCGCTGTAAAAATAGAACGCAATCATTACAAGGAGCATCATGACGCTACCAATAAGCGTATACAGGAAGAACTTTATCGCGGCGTATTCTCTCCTTGGGCCGCCCCAGATACCGATAAGGAAGTACATTGGGAGAAGCATCACTTCCCAGAAGATGTAGAAAAGGAAGAAGTCGAGAGCCACAAAGACGCCCGTCATGCCAGCCTGGAGTAGCAAAAAGAGCGAAAAATATCCCTTCACCTGCTTATTTATATTCCACGAGGCGATGATGCAGATGGTGGAGATGAGAGGTGTGAGTAGCACCATCGGGGCCGCGAGGCCGTCTATCCCGAGATAATATTGAATGTTATATGTGGCTATCCATGTAAAGGGACCTTCGACGAACTGCATCCCCGCCACACCGCGCTGAAAAAGGTAGAAGATGATGGCGGCGCATACAAGTGACGGAATTGTTGCGATAAGCGCGGTCCACTTAACGGCGGAATTACTTCCCTTAGGCAGAAAAGGGATGATCAGCGCGCCAAGAAGCGGGGTAAAGGTTATGACCGTTAAAATTGGAAATTGCATTTAAAATACCCTCCAGAACAATAGAACTATAAGTCCGAAGACCACTATATAAAAATAATGTTGGATCTTTCCCGTTTGGATCTTTCTTAATTTTTTGCCCGAATCTATCGTTGCCTCGGCGACCATGTTCACCGCTCCGTCCACAAAGAACGAGTCGCACCAGCCGGAAACGGCGGCCCAGAAAACTCCGAGAGAAGCGGCGGCATTAACGAGGCCGTCCACTATCTTCTGGTCGAATGCCTTTAAGAAGTCGTTGAACTTAAGCAGGCTTCTTACAAATAAGATGTCGTAGAGCTCATCGACGTAGAATTTATTGTAGACCACCTTATAAACAAAACCGAATTTCGCAACGAACCTATCGACAATATCTTTCCTTCTTGTGTAGAGCCATACGGCCAGCACAATACCGCCGGCGGCGGCAAGAAGAGATACAAGCATCAGAAGATATTCGACCCAGAGACCGCTCGCATGACCGACCCCCCCCACCCCCTCCTTACGAAGGATGGGCGAAGCAAATACCGGTTCCAGCCACCGTTCAAATAAATTCGGGGCCCCGACCAATTTCCCAAGGGCGTGCGGAATCCCCAAAAATCCGCCAAGCACAGAAAGCGCGGCAAGAATAACGAGCACAACCGTAATAGCAGGAGCCTGTTCCTGAGGCGTCATTGGCTGATGAAGGTCCTCCACCTTATGGCTGACATCAAGCGCGTCGGCCTCGTTACGCTCAACCTCTCTGCGCGTGCGAAGTTTTCCGAAAAAGGCAAGGCTCACCAAGCGGAACATATAGAAGGCCGTGCCAAGAGCCCCCAGCAACGCGACCGCCCATAGGATATAAAAGAGCCATTTCATCTGGCCCATGGAAAACGCCTGCCACAAGATCTCGTCCTTGCTGAAAAATCCCGCCAGCGGAAAGATGCCGGCAAGGGCAAGCGTTGCAAGGAGAAAGGTCCAGAAAGTTATCGGCATGTGATCTTTAAGTCCGCCCATCTTTTCTATGTTCTGCTCGTGGTGCATGCCAAGAATAACGCTACCCGCTCCAAGGAATAGGCACGCCTTAAAGAACGCGTGCGTTACAAGATGAAAGATTCCGGCTGAATATATGCCGGTCCCCATTCCAAGGAACATGTAACCAAGTTGAGAAACTGTGGAATATGCAAGGACCTTCTTGATATCTTTCTGCGCAAAACCGATGACGGCCGCGAAGAGCGCGGTTGCGGCGCCAACAGTTGCCACAATGCTCAAAGCTGCCGGCGACATGGAATAGAGAAAGTTCATTCGCCCTATCATATAGACGCCGGCGGTGACCATTGTCGCGGCATGGATCAACGCCGAAACAGGCGTCGGGCCGGCCATAGCGTCGGGGAGCCATACATAAAGCGGGAGCTGCGCCGATTTTCCGCAGGCGCCCACAAAGAGAAGGGTACACGCAACGGTAACAAGGGTGTAAGGACCCATCATCACGCCTTCAAGGGTGTGCGCGTTCGCCTTTATATCAATGAACGTAACTGAAGGATGACCGGCGGCATAGAGCCCCCAGAAAAGGACCAGCACCCCGAGCAAGAACCCGAGGTCTCCTATCCTGTTAACGATAAATGCCTTCATGCCTGCGACGGCGTTCGGCTTATGTTCGAACCAGAAACCTATCAATAGATAAGAGCATAGCCCCACTCCTTCCCATCCGACGAACATGAGCAGAAGATTGTCGGCCAGGACAAGGGTCAGCATCGCAAAACAGAAAAGGTTCAAATATGAAAAGAACCGTTTGTATGAAGGGTCGGAGGCCATGTAACCGATAGAATATACATGGATAAGAAAACCAACGCCTGAGACCACCAGCGTCATAACAACGGAGAGAGGATCGATAAGGAACGCAACGTTCGCCTTAAGGGCAGCGAGGTCGAACCATGTAAACCAGTTAATTGTGATAGAGCGCGCTTCCGGTTCAAGAAGGCTTAGCTGATAGAACACACCGCATGAGATGATGAACGATGCAAATATCGCCCCGCATGCAACGACGTTCGTGAACCATTTAGGCACCTTCGCCTTTGCGTATGAAAGAAACCCGTTAACAGCCGCGCCAAAGAGCGGCAACAAGGGTATCAAGTAACTGTATCTAATATAATTCATGTCACTCTTTTAAAGTAACCGTCTTCGACGTGTCTATTGCGCCAAACCTTCTATAGATACCGAGAAGCACGGCCAAAGCCACCACGGCCTCTGCCGCGGCGAGGATTATGATAAAGAGCGTCATAACATGGCCATCTGTGTCGTTGCCTCTTGCATGGGCAAAGGCCACAAAGTTAAGCCCCGCGGCATTAAGTATAAGTTCGATCCCTATAAGTATCCCTATGGCATTGATGCGCGTAAGACATGTATAAAGTCCAAGAAGGAACAGTATCAAACCGACTATTATAAAATATCCGAGAGGTATCATTTAACCTCCCTTCGAGAAAGGACCATGGCGCCGACCAATACGAGGACCAAAAGGAGCGAAACAATTTCAAAAGGAAGAAGATATTCGCTCAAAAGCTTCTCTCCTATCGCGGCCGTTGTCGGCTGGAACGTCTCGTGGAACCTTGGCGATAGCTCCGACCTTGCGATCACCCTATAAATAAGGCCACCGAGTATCACCACGCCGACAAATGCGGAGAGCGGCTCCATTGCGCGGTTCAAAAGTTTTCTTTCGCCGGTCGCCGTATCGATCTTTGTCGTCAGCATCACGGCAAAAAGTATCAGTACCAATACGCCGCCTATATAAACGACGAGTTGAACGATGGCCACAAAATCGGCGGAAAGGAGGACGTAGAGTCCAAGGACCCCTGCGAACACGCCGAGGAGCGCGAAGGCGGAGTAGATAATGCTCCGCGAAAACGCCGCGACAGCGGCCGAAAGCACGGTCACGGCCGATATAGCGAAGAATATGATAAGTTTAATATCCATAAACTATCCCCTACCCACTCCTTACAGAGGATGGGAATTCTTTTTATAAGGCACCGCCGTCTTTCCCTCTTCCACAAATTTAAATGTGAGGTCGCTTAAGTTAGGCGTTGCCCTTTCGAACTCGCGCGTAAATTTAATGGCCGCGGTCGGACATACCTCAACGCACAGCCCACAGAACATGCACTTTCCTATATCCACATTGAACTTGGAAATGACCCTTTGCGGCGGATCTCCCTGTTTTGTCGCTCCGATCTCAATGCACTGAATAGGACATGCCCCCTGGCAGAGGGTACATCCCGTACATATCTTCATGTCAACATCTAAAAAACCCCTGTATCTGGGAAAGAGCATCTCTTTAACGGGCGTAGGTGTCCTGTCCGGATACTGGATGGTAATTGGCCTTCGAAACATGTGGCTCGCTGTTATAGTGAGCCCCTCAAATATCGTCGTGGCCGCATTAGCTATATTCTTCAAATAATCCATTTCACATCTGCCTTGCTTTTCGTAAACCGAAGCTGCCAGAAGGTCCTCCACACAAAATACAGGACAACTGCCAGCGTGCTAAAATAAAGAAGATATTTAACAAATAATATCCCCTTGGGCAAAAATACCATCCATGCCGCAGAACCAAGGAGCGCCAAGAATGCGAATGGCGTCAAATATGTCCAAGAAACCTTCATGAGCTGGTCTACCCTAAGCCTTGGGAGCGTCCAGCGAAGTTGTATTATAAGAAGAACAAAGACCCATGTCTTTGCCTGAAAGACCAAGAGCTCCAGAACGTGCGGCATCACCCTTCCTTGGGAGACGGCCCACGCATGCCAGCTTTCAGGAACCTGCCATCCGCCAAGGAAAAGAACGGCCGCTAAAGCGCCTATTACGTATATATTTCCCCACTCCGCAAAGAAGAAGAAAAGGAATCTCATGCCGGAGTATTCCGTGTTATAACCAGCCACCAGTTCGCTTTCGGCCTCGGGGATATCGAACGGGGTCCTGTTCCCTTCGGCAATGGCGGCAATAAGGAAAACGATGAACGCAATGTAGGCAAACGGGCTTTGAAAGACGAACCAATCCGTTGGGTATGCCCCCTGCGCCGAGATTATCGATTGAAGAGATAAGGATCCGGCCATCAAAATAGCTACGGTAATGCTGAGGACTATCGGGATCTCATAAGAGACCATTTGGGCGGCGCTTCTCATGCCGCCAAGAAGCGACCATTTGTTATTGGAGCTCCAGCCCGCGGCGAGAAGCCCTATCACTACCAACCCCCACGCACCCACAATATACAAGGCGCCGACATTTATATCGGCGCCTGTCAAAAGAGATGAAAAAGGAAGCGTTACAAGCGTGAGCGTCACACCTAAGAATACCGGATACGGCGCGAATCTGAAAAGGGCCTTGTCGGCCGAGGCAGGAATGAGATCCTCTTTGAGGAAATTTTTAAGACCGTCGGCAAGCCATTGGATGACGCCTTGCGGCCCAACGCGGTTGGGCCCTATCCTGCTCATTATCCTTCCGGCGATGCGACGCTCCAGCCAGCTCACGGGCCCGGCGAAGAGCGAGAAGAACGTGAGAAGAAGTATGGAGACAATAACCAGGCGCCCGGTTATTATAACCCAAGAAGGTAATGTTAAAATTTGAATTTGTTCAAACATATTCAAGCATAATAACCAGTGACCAAGCACCAATGACGAATAAATACCAAATGATTCAATGTCCCAATCGGAGCTTGAGTTGTTGTGACTTCATTCGTCATTGTTATTTGGACATTGGTCATTGTTTTATCTATCAACTTCCGGTGCAACCACATCAAGGCTCGCCAGAAACGCCACAAGGTCGGAAAGCATCATCCCCTTTGCGACCTTATCAACTATCCCCATCGCCGAAAAAGAACCGGTCCTCATCTTTAAACGATAAGGTTTATCGGTCCCGTCGCTTACAATATAAAAACCCATATCGCCGCGCGCCGATTCGCACCTTGTATAGCCCTCGGCGGCTGGCGGTTTGATCTTTCTTGGGAGTTTTGCCATAACATCGCCGTTTGGCGTGAGCGACAAGGCCTGCCTTACGATCTTACAACTCTCAAGCATCTCGCGGATACGCACCATATATCTGTCGTAAGAGTCGCCCAAAGAACCCGCTTCCCCTGTCCCGACAGGGACATCAAAATCGATCTTTGGATAAACGGAATAAGGGATATTCTTTCTTACATCGAACGAAACCCCGCTACCGCGAAGGTTGGGCCCGACGAGATTATACCCTATGGCGTCTTCTTTAGAGATGACCCCGATACCGGCAAGGCGTTTAATGAAGATATTGTTAAATGAGATAAGGCGGTTGAACTCATCTACTATCGGTTCAAAGTGATCGAGGAACGCGAGGCACCTATCTTTAAATGGCGGCGGCGCGTCGAAAGAAACGCCGCCTATTCTGATGTAGTTATATGTAAGACGGGCACCGCAAAGCATCTCAAAGAGGTCGTTTATTGTCTCGCGTTCGCGAATGGCGTGGATGAACGGCGTGAACGCGCCCATATCCATCGCCACACATCCCGTCATAATAAGATGGCTCGCTATCCTGTTAAGCTCTGCCGCTACAACGCGCAGATATTCGGCGCGCTCGGGGACCTGAATGGCCGCTAGTTTTTCGACCGCAAGAGCATAGGCGTGGTTGCACGTCATGGCGCAGACATAATCTATTCGGTCGGTGTATGGCTGGAAACCCGTGTAGCCGACCTTCTCCGCTATCTTTTCCATTCCGCGGTGGAGATATCCAATGTCCGGCTTTGCCTCGCGGATTATCTCGCCGTCAGTCTTGATGACGAAACGAAGCACCCCGTGGGTGGCCGGATGTTGCGGCCCCATCGATATCGTCATTTCTTCGGTATGTAACATTGGCATATATAATTCCCTCCCCTTACAAAGGAGGGAAATTTCTTGTAGTGGTCATCCCGCAATACTCCGCAGGCTCTTTATAATCCTTCTTTAGCGGGTTTCCCGCCCAATCGTCGGGCATCATAATGCGCCTTAGATCCGGGTGCCCCGTAAAATTAACGCCTAAAAGGTCAAAGACCTCGCGTTCCATCCAGATGGCCGACGGATAGATGGCGGAAACGCTTGCCACCGCACCTGCGGCTTTGACCTTAATAACAACGGTCTCTGTCCTTGGATATGAGAAGAGATGATAAACGACCTCAATATGCTCGCCTCTGTCGGCACCGGTAAGGCATGACAGACAATCAAAACCGTCCGTCTTTGCGCGTTCGCAAACTTCGGCTATTTTATCTGTCGGCACGAAGAAGAACGAATCACCCGCGGCGGCCTTGACCTCTTCTACATATGAAAGTTTCTCTTTAAACATAACTCGTGGGCACCTCTAAAAACCCGTAAATTGCTCGTTCGTCCTGAGCCTGTCGAAGGATGAACCGTTATAAATCAACGCGTTGCAATTTTCATGGTTCGACAAGCTCACCATGAACGGAGGTTTTTAGAGGTGCCCTCGTGTCATTCTGAGCGTAGCGAAGAGCCCCATTAGCACAACCTAATAAATGAGATCCTTCGCTAACGCCCAGGATGACATTCTCTACCTCCTCAAAAACTTCTCGTTCTGCATCTTCTCCTGCAGTTTTAAAAGACCGTCGGTCAGCGCCTCCGGTCTTGGCGGGCATCCCGGCACATAGATATCGACTGGCATTACCTTGTCTATCCCCTTAAGCACCGAATATGAATGCTGAAAAAGTCCGCCACAATTAGAACAGCTCCCCATCGAAATCACATATTTAGGGTCCGGCATCTGGTCGTAAAGCCTGCGCGCGCGGATGGCCATTTTGTAGCTGATGGTCCCCGCGATTATCATGAGGTCCGACTGTCTGGGTGTTGCACGAGGGACCGCGCCGAATCTGTCCCAGTCGCAACGCGGGCCACCGGTCTGCATGAGTTCGATACCGCAGCAGGCGGTGGCAAAGAGCATATACCAGAGCGATGACTTCCTGCACCAGTTAAGGAACTCGTCCACCCTGGTCGTTAAAATGAAATCTGGCAGTGTCCTGTTAAACATTCTTCACCCAATCAAGATCGCGTTTTACCCACACATAAACGAGCCCGATCATCAATACCAGCACAAAAAGCCCTATCTCAATAAGCGCCAAAATACCGTTCCCGCTGGCTATCCACTTTTTAAATACTGCAGCCACCGGGAAAATAAGGACCGTCTCAACGTCAAATATTACAAATATGAGGGCTATTAGATAAAATCGGATGTTAAAGCTTACCCAGGCAGGGCCCACAACCGGCTCGCCGCATTCATAGATCTGTGATTTTACCGGGTTTGGGTTCTTGGGCCTCAAGAATCTTCCGGCAACAAGTGTTCCAAATATGAACACCGTCCCTAAAATGGCAAATGTAAGTACTAATGCAAAATCTTGTAGCATATTTTGGCTGGGCATTTGTTGCGGAAATGTGCCCAAGTGTCAAGAAACTTTCCAAAAATCCTTGGAAAAAAGGAACTCGGAATAGACATCATACCACGAAGTTGTGTTCAGAGGTGACGGAAGATGCCAGCTATCTTAAAGTGGTCCGAAAGTATGAAACGCAGAATGCCAGCCTCTACCGCTT
>PCWZ01000090.1:14402-22682 GCA_002796305.1 Deltaproteobacteria bacterium CG11_big_fil_rev_8_21_14_0_20_49_13 | reverse complement strand
GTTGCCTAGCGCGCCTCTGTAGCCTTGCCTCTTATCCAGCCTTTCAAGTCCCCATCTGACGGCTTTTTGTGCGTCAAGACTAAAGGGAAGGCTTGCGGTGGTGTAGATCTTGAGACCGCCTTCATAAAGGGTCTTTTCGCCGTATTTATCTATCAGCATCCTTCTTACATGTTCGGTGAAGTAGGGGGTGTATTTGTAGTTGAAGTCCTTGTCAGTTTCTGCGACGTGGATCGTGAGTCTTTCCGCCATGGCAGCGCTTTCCTGTTCCTTTGTTATGAAACCGTGCTCATACATTTTGCTTAAGACATATTCCTGCCGATCGCGCGCCTTTTCTATACTGTGGACAGGCGAGTCGGTCGAGGGCGCGGTGGGCATTCCGGCTATCATGGCAATTTCTGCGATAGACAGTTCGTTTACGCTCTTGTGGAAGTAGTTCCTTGCCGCGGCCTTTATTCCATAGGCCCGGTCTCCAAGGAATATCTGGTTGAGATACAATTCCAATATCTGTTCCTTGTTGAGATTGCGTTCGATCCTTGTGGCAAGTACCGCCTCCCTTATCTTTCGGGCTATCTTTCTTTCGCTGGAGAGAAGGATGGAGCGGGTGATCTGCTGCGTTATTGTGGATCCACCCTGAACGATATGCCCCGCCTTCAGGTTCTCGAACATTGCCCTTCCGATGCCGAGTATGTCGACGCCGTGATGTTCGAAAAATCGTGTGTCCTCTGCCGCGATGAATCCGTTTATCACCTGTTTGGGTATCGCTTCAATAGGCATCCAGAGTCTGCATTCCTTCCAGAACTCGCCTATCTTGGTCCCGTCGTCGCTGAAGACCTCGCTGACTACGGGCGGTTTGTAGTCCTTCAGTGTATGGATATTTGGAAGGTCGTAGGCGAAATAGAAGTAGAGCGCAACGATAGCTCCGACGAAGATGGTTGAAAAGACTATGACAAATGTCGTGACGAACTTTATCAGACGAATGACCGTTCCGATCAAAGAATGCTTCTTGTAGAATTTTTGTAACATAAGTTGGCAAAATAACAGGTTATCAAAAAAAATCTACTTGATTTTTAGAAAGCTATTATATAGCTTGGCGCGCGTGATTTGAAAAAAAGGCGAGTGAGCGGCTGGCTTTGCCAGCGCGAGCTCGAGGGGTTTGGGGGGAAACGGCGAGGTCAGCCGAGCCGGACGTTCCCCCCATCAGAATAGGAGGAAGGGATATGATGAAGAAATTGGCACTGCTCGCAGTCGTAGCATTCGCCGCCGGTCTCGTTGCTTGCAAAGCCGCGACGCCGCCGGCCGAAGAAGGCGCGGTCACAACGCCGCCACCGGCTCCGATGGCACCAGCTGCTCCGGCACCAGAAGCACCGCCGCCGCCAGCACCAGAACAGCCCGCGCAATAATGGTAGGCTGAAAGTTCTTGAAAAAAAGAGACCCCCTCTGTTTGAAGCAGAGGGGGTTTTCTTTTGTGCGAGGGAGGGGAGTTGAACCCCTATGATATTGCTATCACTAGGTTCTGAGCCTAGCGCGTCTGCCATTCCGCCACCCTCGCAGATTAAATAAAGATAATACGTTTATCCGCTCATCCTTCGACAGGCTCACCATGAACGGACCACTTGATCAACAGCCTCTAATACTCATCTTCATCCTCTATGTCGTTGCCTTCATCTTCGTGAAAGCCGTCGAACTCGTCATCGTTGGCGCTATTCTTCAGTATAGCTCCGCAATTGGGACAGACGTGTTCGCCGCCGGTGTATTGGCCGCAATTAGGACAATATTCTTCGTCATCTAAAGGTCTTGGCATATCAGGATGATTTGACTAGCCTACGGGTTTTAAAAAGGCAAATACTTTTTGAAATTTTAATGTTTCAACTGGATTTTCAACAAGTTAGTCTATCTCCCCATAAGATAATGTCTTTTTGACTTGCATTTATGTTCAAACTTATCTAAATCATTTATTAAGCCAAGCAGTTAATGTCGATTATGCAAAAACCGATCGAAGTAACGATATTAGGACAAAAGTTCGTTATAAAGAGCGACTCCGACGAGAGTTACGTCCGCGAAGTTGCCGCTTTTGTTGATCAGAAGATGAACGACGTCCTTCAAAAGACCAAGTCGGTCTCCAATTTGAACGTTGCGATACTCTCCGCCATGAACATTGCGGATGAGTATTTTAGCTATAAGAAGAAAAAAGACCAGTCAGTTCAAGCGGTTGAAAAAAAGATAGGTGAGATGATAGAACTGGTTGACCTTCACCTTTAGTATGTTATAGGTGGGGCAAGTTCATTGTAAAAAAAATCCCTGCGGTGCTCGTGATTGGGAGCTTCTGTTTTTTGAGCCTATACGATTTAAAAGGGGGCTGGCTCTGACCGCGGTGTGCATGTCCTTTCAGGCTTTTTGCTGAAAGGAAAGCCTGAAACGGTTATCCCGGCGCCCACCTAGTATATACTAGGGCTCAAAAATGGGTTGCCACACGGCACATGCGGGGTTTGATTTGTGGGTAATAAGCAGTTTTAATATATGGTTTTGAAACGGCGAAATAATCTTTTATGAATTTTAAGGTTTTCAAAGAACTTAATGATCGTTGTTTGATTTACAGCCTATCTTGTTTAGGGATAACAACGTCCTCATAATTTCGCCCCTTCGAAGCCGTTCAACATATATCCGGAGGTATTATGGAGCTTACCCTCATTATAGGTGTGGCCGGCTTGATTTTAGGTGTTGTTGGCGGTTTTTTCTATAAGAACCTTGCAGCCAAGAAATCCGTAACATCCGCTCAAAAATCGGCTGAAGGCATCGTTAAAGACGCAGAAGAAAAGGCGCGCGCAATAAAGCGTGAGGCAGATGTCACCGCCAAAGAGACCGAACTCAAGGCCCGCGTGGCGCTCGAAAAAGAGGCCAAGGAAAAGCAAAAGGAGTTGGGCGATCTTGAAAAGCGCCTCATGTCCCGAGAGGAGAACCTGGAGAAGAAGTTCGACCTTTTGGAAGAAAAAGAGGCCAATGTTAAGCGGCAGGACCAGAGCCTTTTCGATAAGAAAAAGCATATGGATGCCCTTGAAAAGAAATATCAGGAGATGGTGGAAGAGGCCAGAAGGGCGCTTGAAAATGCCGCAGGCATAACACAAGATGAGGCAAAGAAGCAGCTCATCGCATCTCTCACCGACGACGCCAAATTAGAGGCCGCAAAGACCATTAAACTTATCGAAGACGAAGCCAAGGAAAATGCCGATAAAAAGTCGCGTTATATTATTTCAACCGCAATAGAGAGAATGGCGAACGAGTTCGTAGCCGACAGAACGGTGAGCGTTGTGCATCTTCCAAGCGATGAAATGAAGGGGCGCATCATTGGCCGTGAGGGAAGGAACATCAGGACGCTTGAGGCTGCCTTAGGGGTTGAGCTTATAATAGATGATACACCTGAAGCGGTCGTTATCTCCGGCTTTAACCCTATAAGGCGCGAAGTAGCAAGGCGCGTTCTTGAGAAGCTCATTCAGGACGGTCGTATCCATCCAGCCCGTATCGAGGAGATGGTCAATAAGATGACCAAAGAGGTCGACGCATCTATTAAAGAGGCGGGCGAGGCCGCGGTCATGGAAGTTGGTGTGCATAATGTCCATCCAGAACTGGTAAAACTGTTGGGCGCACTAAAATACCGTTTCAGCTATGCACAGAACGTTCTCCGCCATTCAATGGAGGTCTCCTACCTTGCCGGCATGATGGCGGCGGAGCTGGGTCTCAACGAAAAGAAGGCGAAGAGGGCAGGCCTCTTGCATGATATAGGCAAGGCGGTCTCGCACGAGCAGGAAGGTTCGCATGCCCTCATCGGCATGGAGTTCGCCAAGAAATACCGCGAAGATCCGGACATCGTTCACGCAATAGGCGCCCATCACGAAGATCTTTCCCAGGATACTGCGCTTGACTGCATAGTTGACGCCGCGGACGCGCTTTCCGGCGCGCGCCCCGGGGCAAGACGCGAGGTGATGGAAACCTACATGAAGCGCCTCGATGACCTGGAGAGGATATCAACCTCCTTCAGGGGAGTTGAAAAGTCATACGCCATCCAGGCGGGTCGCGAGATCCGGGTCATGGTTGATGCCGGCGAGATAAACGATGCCAATTCGCTTGTACTTGCGAAGGATATCGCCAAGAAGATCGAGACCGAGATGACTTATCCCGGGCAGATCAAGGTGACGGTCATCCGTGAAACAAGGGCCATCGAAATAGCAAAATGACCATCGAAGGTGGTCATCCTGAGCGGAGCGAAGGATCCACCGCATATAATTGAATGAAGATTTTATGTATAGGTGACGTGTTCGGTAAGCCTGGCCGAAGGGCCATTTCCACGCTTCTGCCTAAAATAATTGCCGAAGAAGGGATCGATTTCGTGATCGTCAACGGTGAGAACGCCGCCGGCGGAAAAGGTATAACAGACAAGATCGCCGAAGAACTTTTTAAGAGCCCTATCGACGTGATAACCGCCGGGAATCATATCTGGGAGCACGACAGTCTCCATCCATATTTTTCAACCCATCAGATACTACGACCCTTGAACGTTGTAGGGCACCTTCCCGGAAGGGGATGGCTTGTCGCGACCGCCAAGAACAAGGCCCGCATAGGCGTTATCTGTGTTCAGGGGAATATCTTCATGGATGACAAGGGGAGAAAGGTTGAAAGTCCGTTCAAGAGAATCAAAGAGGCGATAGCCGAAGTAAGGAATATCACCACGAATATTTTTGTCGATCTTCACGCCGAGACCACCAGCGAAAAGCGCGCGATGCTCCATTTCATAGACGGCGAAGTAACAGCGCTTGTTGGAACGCATACGCATGTGCAGACCTCCGACGAAGAAGTAAGCTTAAAAGGTACCGCATACATAACCGACCTTGGAATGACAGGTCCGCACGATTCTGTCATCGGGCTCGATAAAGATGTCGCCATAAAGAGGATATTGACCGGTGATAGGCGCCCTTACGAAGTCGCCAAGGGCGGGGCGCGTATCGAAGGCGTAGCCATATGTTTCGACGAGACCTCAGGCAGGGCGTCCGCTATCAAACGCATCAGAGTCCCGCTCGTTCCCTGAACAGCCGGTCACGGAGCAAATAGATTAAAATCCTATGTAAATCGATGGGTTGAATTTATCCAAAGGCCATCACTCTAGTCTGTCATACCTTGCTCCGTGACCGGGTGGTTGACCGGCGGTTCAAAGAAAGAGGACTTTTCTCTCCATTTTAAGAAGCGCGTAAGTGCGTAACTCTCTAAGCGCTTAAATTATCCAACTTTAAGTTATGTTCATAACAATATAATATATATAATCTTATTTAACCCTTCGATAGTGCAATGGCACGATAGCACAATAGCACGAACTTGGTATGCAATTTGCTTAGTATCATTGTGACATACAGGCCTTGGAGGCCGTTGTATGGGTATAAACCCATATATAACAATGGCTTATAGGCTAAAGGAGATAAGTATATGGCTAAAATTGTGAGTAACAATATCCCCATCACCGCAGGAGATGACAGGTACAAAGGCCTGCGATCTCCAAAGGGTTCGACCGCTGTTGGCACCATGGCAAGCGATGCCGCCCTTAAAGAGAAAAAGGTCGGAGGTGATGAGGCGAACAGCCATTTAAAGACCGCCCTCGACAGAATGACGGATAGAAGGGTAAAAACCGCCGATCCAAAGGTCACTCAATCAACCGTTGATGGGGCCAAATCTCCAACGGGTGCAGATAGAAAAGAGATGAAGGCCGCATCTGAAACAAGATTTGCGGATGCAAAGGAGATGGCAAAAGGCTTCAACCATCTTGCGAACGGTACGGTTCCAAAGACAGACGCAAAACAGGGTGCTCAAGGTCATGAGACCAACGCGCAGGCAAATCTTTCGCAGCAGTCAACCCCTCCTCAAGGTGTGCCGCAAAAGGCGGGGGTTAATCCAAATCTCCAAAATACGATAGCCATGGCCCAAGGGACGCAGGCAAAACCCGTGGCAGATGCCGGCGTAAAACCGCCCGTTACAGAGACACAAAAGGGTCCGCAGTTAAAGGAGGGCGCAAAGGTAGCTCAGGAAGAGGCCGTTAAACAGCCTGCAGGGGCCGAGTCCGGCAGGACCACCGCATCCGGCGAACAGGCAGGTAAACAGCTTGCGAACCTTCAGGCTGGCAATGCCGCAGTGGCAAGTGCAGGGGCCAAAGAAACCACGCAACTAAAAGAAGGATCTGCCGATAACGTAGAAGAGACCGAAAAAGAGGAGGATAAGGCAGATACCCCGGAAGGGGCCTATGCCCACGCCGCAGGACACGCCAAGAAGTTCAACAAGCTGGCAATGTCGGGGAGCATGGGAGGCGGAGTTGGCGGCGACGGCGACAAGGATGAATGTCAGGCCGAAGGCAGATCGGTCGCGATTCATGCAAATAAGATAGCCGACGTGCAGGGTGATATGGTTACGCATCTTGAGATGAAAGGGGCGGGCATCGGTTTCAGGGTGATAAGCCCCACGGCAGACGAATTAGGACAGGTTGAAATGAAGCTGGCGTCGGTTCAGTATCAGAACGGCATTGTGAAATCGGAAAAACCGAAACTTACGCTGGAAGAGGTGGTCTCTTACAATAAGCCGGACCAGAAACTGGTTGAGCTTATCGTGGCAGATGCCAAGGATACGATAGAGGATATAAGAACAAGGCTTAATACGTGCAGGACGTCACCGTACGGCAAGAATTTAATGTGCGCTTAAATAGAGATTGTTGATGTCATTCCCGAGAAAGCGGGGATCCAGAGTAGATGAACGAGGTCTCCACTTGCGTGGGGACAACAATAGAAGGGGAAATGATTATGAACATAGGGGGCATTAGTTTTGGAGGTGGTGGGTTTGGAGACGTGCTTGATTACGGCGCGGCCTTGAGTTTTTCATTTGCGCCTGTGAATCCGATGCCGTCGTTCATATGGACCGGCGCCGCTACGGTGGGGCGTATAGCCGGTGGGTGGCCTCCGGGCTGGGGCGGAATAGATAGTTACGGCTCCGCTTCTAATTTAATAGACAGGTTGTACGCCCGGATGGGAATAGGTGCACCAAGCGCACCCCCTGAAAAGAAGAAAGTGCCACAAGGCACGGACTCAAAAAATACCGCCGACAGGGGGAGATCATACATAAGAGAAAGGATAGGTAACGGCAAGGAGCTTCCCACACAAACAGATGTTCTCAGCAATATCTACGGCGACAAGGTCGACGATTCCACATGGAACGACGCCAAGAAGAACGATAAGGCTCTTAGAACAATAACAGAAAAAATAGTTAAAGATTGGATAAACGATCCCAAGGCAAGGACGGAGTTCATAAGAAAATGGGATATGGCGAAGAACGACGCGGACCGAGTTGCGGCGCTGGCGGACCCAAGGGGCGACGGCGGTTATCTGCAACACTTAAGCGAGTTCGTGAGCGGGCTTCAGAACGGTAACGACTTTTCGATATACAAACAGAACATGGAGAAGATAGCCAACTGGTTCGCCACCAACTTTGATCAGGGCACTATCTTTGCAATGGGCGATGAAACCGCAGGTATCGTGCGTTCTCTGGGGATTGGTTCATCCACACCTATTGCAAATAAGGAAGAATATATAGGGAAGCTTGTCGATAAAGGTTATTCGCGTGAAGAGGTCCAGACCATAGCTTCCGCATTTGACAGTAAAGAGCTTGCCGATGAGGCGATGAGGAGAATAGAGAGGCAGGGGAGCGACATCAACGAGATAAAGGCCATAAAGGAAGATAAGATCCAGCAGCTACGGCAGAGATTGAGCGAGGCCAAGAAGGATGAAGATAAGAAGGAGATACAGCGTCAGATAGATGCCCTCCAGAAACAGTATGATAGGGCGCAGGAGGCGCGGGCGCAGCGCTTTATGCAGGACTATATGAAGGTAGTGGAGTCGCATTTCGGTCATACGCCGCAGGAACTCGGCTACGAGGCAGGCAAACTGCCTGCCGGCGTAAAGGACGTCCCCACGGCGGTCGTCTGGATCCAGAACCAGCTGCGTGGCCTCGGGCATAATGTGGAAGTCCCAGAATTATCTCCGGAAGAGGTGCCGCCTACCGTAGAACCCGCGAAAGCGCCGGTAAAAAAGGCGATAAATCCGGAGGCGGCGTTGAAAAAGAAAATTATTGCCGCTGCAGGTACGGCGGCGGGTGGGGGTGGCAACAGATCCTCAACAGTTGATGTTTTAGTGGATGATGCCAGGTACAGTGTTGGTTATGAGATTGACGGCGGCAAATTCATTCCAAAAAGCATCACCC
>PCWZ01000090.1:6124-14381 GCA_002796305.1 Deltaproteobacteria bacterium CG11_big_fil_rev_8_21_14_0_20_49_13 | reverse complement strand
AAAATTGCAACACGTTGATTTATAACGGTTCATCCTTCGACAGGCTCAGGACGAACGAGCAATTTACGGGTTTTTAGAGGTGCCCTTAAGAGTATAATCCGTGCGTGACGATATAGACGGCTACCTGCCGGGTGACCAGCTCCTTAAAACTCTTTCCGTTCTTAATGCAATTTCTTACATCCGTTGAGCTTATGTCCGGTATCAAAGAATCGGGACCTCGCGGAACCCTGATCAATTGAATAAGAGAATTTATCTTTTCCGAATCCTTCCATTTTGCGGCGTCCTTTGCGGTATCGCTCCCAACAATAAAATAGAACTTATATTCCGGATAGCGTTCGGTGAAGTGTTCGATGGTGTTTATAGTGTAGCTCACATCTCCCATCTTTTTTTCCGCGTCCGATATTATCACCCTGCCGCCGAACTCCTCAAAGGCGAACTTGCACATCATGACCCTGTCTTTGAAAGGAGCCATCACCTTGTTGTAGGGATGCATGAAGCAGGGGACCGCCCAGATCTCGTCGACGTCGTTCTTGACAAGAAGATGGCGGCATATTTCCACATGCCCCTTGTGTGGGGGATCAAAAGAACCGCCGAATATGCCTATTCGTTTTCTCATAGTTAACCTCGAACTTGTCATATTGCCCATTCCGCGACCCTTTTGTTCGAGAAGAGGATGGCTGCCATGGGGAATTCGGCCACGCTTGACCGACAAGCCTTCTCGGCCAAAAAACATGTGCGGCTTTGGTTGTTTTGATCCGCTCATCCTGAGCATGTCGAAGGATGAATATAAAATGACCGCTGAATTTTGGCGGCTTTCCTGCGGCAAGCTCGGTCAGCCGCCAAAATTTAAAGCCGCTCACATGTTTTTTGACCTCGTACGGCTTATCGGTCATCCCTCCGAACAAATGTTCGTCGGGAACGCTAGTGGCCGCTTTCCCCATGGCAGCCATCCTCTTCAAGCAAATGGGATAACTTTATTGGAAGGTTTACGCGAGTTTTGAAGGGGCGGGTGGGGTGTGAGAGCGACGTCGCGGAAGACGCGGCAACGGCAGCCCGTTCGATAGATGCCGCGTCTGAGCGCCGAGGTGCCAGCTTCGCGGCATGTGAGCGAAGCTGGACACCGGTCGCTCGAATACCTCACCCGCCCCTGAGAAACCAGTCGCATATTGGGCATTATGTCAATGAACGTATCTCTTGCAACGCGCTTACTTTCTAAGTATATATATCGGACATGAAACTAAATCAAGTTTTAGTCGTCTATAAGCAGGTTTCGGCATCATTCTCGGGAAAGATAGGCGGCGGCAGCTCTCTCCATCTTGCAACGCTCAACCGACTCTACGAGGTCCTTAAATCGTTCGGCATTCCATTTGGGGTAAAAAGCACCCGCCAGCTGAAGAATGTCGTTAACGCGGACCTCGTCATTACGCTTGGCGGCGACGGTACGGTGCTCTACACATCTCACTTTGTTCACAACTCGCCCATCTTGGGCATCAAGTCGTTCGGCAGGCAGAGTGTCGGATACTTTTGCGCCGCGACCGGCGAGACGATGAAGGGGTACATAAGGTCTCTGAAAGAGGGAAAGAAAAAGCCGATAAAACTTCACAGGCTTCAGGTCCTGATAAACGGCCAGAAGCTGGACGAGCTGGCGCTTAACGACGTGCTTTTCACGAACGTCCTTCCGGCAAGCACCTCGAAATACAGGCTTACAATAGGCGGCAAAACGGAGGAACAGAAGAGCTCCGGAGTTTGGGTCTCTACCGCGGCGGGTTCTACGGCGGCGGTAAGGGCGGCGGGCGGCAAGGTCCTTCCCCTTACATCCGATAAGATAGAGTATCTGGTAAGAGAGCCCTACTTTTATACAAAAAAGTATAGATTTAAAAGGGGGGTCCTTTCGTCCAATGCGGCCGTAAGAATAGCTTCTTCTATGCAACATGGGACCATATTCATAGACGGCGGTTCAACGCAGTATCCCGCACCCATGGGCTCCACGATAACCATCCGCAGTGCCAAAAAGCCCCTTTCGGTTTATTGGAGGTGAAACAACGTCGTTGCCTTTGGAAGGTTCCGCCATGGCAGGGGCCGCCTCTGTCCTTTTTATATCCAACGCACGAAGGAGTTATCCATCAGGGGGCGCGCCAGCCCGTAAGGAGCTGGTGTGCGCCCCCTGTGGGCAACTCCCCTCCAATAGTTCTTCTTGCCGAAGGGTTCCTTTGGTATTGACTTTTGGCATATACTTTACAGGGGGGTTACGATGTCTATTCCGACAACCTTGTCTAAAATATCGCTTGCAAAGTTAATTGAATGGGTATAGGAAACCAGTCCATCAGTATTCGGGCGGTTTATTTGAAGTGGGCAAGCGGAGCTTGACCCACTTTTTTGTTATATAGTGGTAGCAAGCAAAGTTACAGGCCAGCAAAGCTAAACCTTGCTTGCCTTGCCGGCATTATGGACATAAAGGCAATATCCGCAAAAGCACAGGCGGTCATAGAACCTGTTCTTCTAAGCCTTGGTTATGAACTGGTCGACTGCGAGTTCGTAAATGACCATGGCTGGGTCCTTCGCGTATATATAGATAACGAGGCCGGCTCCATAACGATCGCCGACTGCGCCGAAGTATCACGCAGTGTAAGTGCCGCACTTGATGTAGATGATGTCATTCCGCAGCGCTATTCGCTTGAGGTCTCTTCTCCTGGTTTAAACAGGCCTCTTCGCAGGCTCAAGGACTTTGAAAGGTTCAAGGGGGAGAAGGCAAGGATAAGGACCATTGAGCCGATAGACGGCCGGGGCAACTATATTGGCATCCTGCAGGGAGTTGCCGGCGATGATATATTGATAAACGTTGATGGCACCGAATACAAAGTGCCGCTCAATATGGTTTCAAAGGCGAAACTTGAACACGAATTCAAATCAAAAAAGGAGTAAAAGTATGGCAGGCGATCTAAAAGAACTGGACAGGGTATTGGAGACGATAGCCAAGGAGAAGAACATACCCAAAGAGAAGCTGGTAGAGGTCGTGGAGGCGGCGATCCTTACGGCCGCACGCAAGAAATGGGGCCACCTGGGAGAGATGGAAGCCCACTACAACACAGAGTCAGGTGAGATCGAGCTCTTTCAATTCAAGACGGTCGTTAAAGAGGTCGTCGACGATAATATCGAGATGACCATGAAAGATGCTCACAAGCTCGATCCTGATGCCCAGGACGGCGACAGCATCGGCGTTAAGATGGACGCAAAGTTCGGGCGCATCGCGGCTCAGGCGGCAAAGCAGGTGATCGTTCAGAAGCTGCGCGATGCCGAACGCGAAGTGGTCTACGGCGAATTCAAGGACAGGATAGGCGAGCTGATAACGGGTGTCGTCAGAAGGATAGAAAAGAACGGCGACATTATCATAGACCTTGGAAGGACCGAAGCGGTCATCCCAAGGAACGAGCTGGTACCCAACGAAAGATACAAGAACGGTGAACGCCTTCAGGGATATTTCTTTGAGATAGGCAGGGGAAGCGGTCCTCAGGTCATTCTTTCAAGATCACACCCGATGTTCGTTAAGCGTTTATTTGAGATCGAGACCCCCGAGATCAGCGAAGGCATAGTTGAGATCAGGGGTGTTGCAAGGGATCCCGGAATGCGCACAAAGATAGCGGTCTATTCAAGGGATTCGGACGTTGATCCCGTAGGCGCATGTGTTGGCAGAAAAGGTTCGCGCGTGCAGACCGTTGTCCAGGAACTTCGCGGCGAAAAGATAGACATCGTCCAGTGGGACGATGATGTGGCAAAATTCGCCTGTAACGCGATAGCTCCGGCAGATGTCAGCCGCATAGTCATAAAAGAGAAAGAGCATAAGATGGAAGTAGTTGTTCCGGACGATCAGCTCTCTCTTGCGATAGGGAAGAAGGGGCAGAACGTAAGACTCGCGGCAATGCTTGTCGGCTGGGACCTGGACGTCTTAAGCGAAAGCAGGGTGGACGAGCTCACCGCCCGGCACAAGGCCTCCCTCATCAAGATACTCGGAGTCGACGACGGAATTGCGTTGATATTGTACGGAAACGGGTATAGGACCACCGAAGACATCGCCGGAATGCCGGAAGAGGAGTTTTTAGGACTCGCGGGAATGGATAAGGACTCCCTTAAGGAGATCTATAGAAAGGCGATCGAGGCGAAGAACGCCGGGATCACCACCGCCGGCGTGATAGCGGAGATGATAGAGAAGGCAGAAGCTGAAAAGAAGATCGAGGCCGAGAAAAAGGCGGAAAGGGATGCGTTAGTCAAGGCAGAAGAAGAAAAACAGGCCGAGATAGACGCAAAGGTGAGCGCTGAGGCGGCGGCTACGGAAAAAGAGGATGAAGTCCCCGCAGAAGGCGAAACGACGGCGATTGATGACACAACCAAGGAATAATTAAATAAACATTATGGCCGAAATTGTAGAACAAAGAGTCAGGTCGACGGTTATCAGAAGAAGGGCGAAAAAAGAAGAGGCTCCTCCAGCCCCTGCAGTTGAAGAGGTGATAAATGGAGAATTTCAGGAAGGGACCGCGCCCTCTTCAGAGGCCGCCGCTCCATCCGCCCCTGTGGCGCATGTGACTCCAGTTAAAGCAGCTCCGGAACCTGTTGCGGCCCCGACGCCTGCTTCTGCGGAAAAACTGCAAGAGGTCGTCACAAGGCCTTCAAGCAGGGCCGAAGGCTCGCCGCTTAGAGGCTTGAGAATAATCAAGCAGGCAGAGCCCCAGCCGGTAGCAAAGCCAACTCCACCACCAACTACAGCCGCAGTCGTTAAGGAGCTGGAAGATAAGTTCAAAAAAGCGCCCAAAAAGAAACTTTCCAAGGCCGAGATGGATTTTGAGGCCATCAGGCGCGCCGGAGGCCTTAAACATTTCGTTGCATCGGACGAGGTTAAGGAGCTCGCGGAGCCTCCTAAAGAACAGGTTCAAAACCGCGTGTTCGAACCCGGTCCGCGCAGGAGAAGGATGGTAAGGCGCGAGTTCAAGAAAACGTCCATTACTCAGCCCAAGGCCTCCAAGAAGGTCATCAAGATAGACAAAGTGATCACGGTCTCTGAGCTTTCGCAAGGCATGGGAGTTAAAACAGGCGAGATCATAAAGAAGCTGATGGATCTCGGCATTATGGCCACGGTCAATCAGTCGATCGATGTCGACACGGCGACGCTTCTTGCCAAAGAGTTCGGCCACGAGATAGAGCATACTGCCTTTCAGGAAGAGAAGGTCATAGAGGGCGTCAAGAAGACGAAGGGCTCGAACGTGCTTGCAAGGCCGCCGGTTGTTACGGTCATGGGCCACGTTGATCACGGCAAGACGTCGGTCCTTGATTATATCAGAAAAGCAAAAGTGGCCGCAGGCGAGGCCGGCGGTATCACCCAGCACATTGGCGCTTATGAAGTAATGACATCAAAGGGGAAAATAACGTTCATCGATACGCCTGGCCACGCGGCCTTCACCGCTATGCGTGCGCGCGGTGCAAAGGTGACGGATATAGTGATCCTTGTCGTTGCCGCGGACGACGGTGTCATGCCTCAGACCAAAGAGGCGATAGACCATTCCCGCGCGGCCGGCGTTCCCATCATAGTTGCCATCAATAAAATAGATAAGCCCGAGGCCAATCTGGAACGCGCAAAGAGGTCTCTCTCTGAATACGGTATCCTGCCCGAAGAATGGGGTGGAGATGTGATATGCGTCGGAACTTCGGCCAAGACGGGCGAAGGGATCGACCAGCTGCTCGACATGGTCCTTTTACAGTCAGAGGTCATGGAGCTGAAGGCGGATTCTGGAACTGCGGCAAAGGGGGCCATTATCGAGGCAAAGCTCGATAGAGGTCTGGGCCCCGTTGCAACGATCCTTGTTCAGGAAGGAACCCTTAAAGTGGGGGCTTCGATAATCTCTGGTCTTCACTGCGGAAAGGTAAGGACGCTGATCAATACCCGCGGCGAACAGGTCGAGAGCGCCGGCCCTTCGGAGGCGGTTTCGCTGATAGGGCTTACCGGCGTTCCGATGGCGGGCGATGAGCTGATAGAGGTGGAGGATGACAAGGCGGCCCGCACGATAAGCGAACAGCGCCAGCAGAAGCAGAGGTTCGATGCGCTTTCAAAGACGGCGCGCGTAACGCTCGAAGACCTGCACAAGCAGGTGGCCGAAGGCTCGCTAAAAGATCTGAAGCTTGTCCTTAAAGCCGACGTTAACGGTTCGGCAGAAGCCATCAAAGAATCTGTTCCGAAACTTTCTACAGAGAAGGTCAAGGTATCTATAATCCATGCAGGTGTCGGTGCTGTGACCGAAAGCGACGTTATGCTTGCCTCCGCCAGCGGCGCCATCATCATCGGTTTCAACGTGGTTCCCGAGGCCGGAGTTGCGGCCATAGCCGAACGCGAAGGCGTTGAGATAAGACGCTACACCATCATCTATGAGCTGATGGATGAGGTCAGAATGTCGATGGAAGGCTTGCTGACGCCTCTGCAGGTGGAAAAGATCACGGGCCACGCCGAGGTGCGGCAGGTCTTCAATATCTCCAAGTTCGGCGTTATTGCAGGCTGCTCCGTCAAGGACGGCAAGATAGTCCGTAACGCGGGCGTCAGACTTCTGCGCGACAACGCTGTGATCTATTCCGGCAAGATGGATTCCTTGAAGCGCTTCAAAGACGACGCGCGTGAGGTGAACGAAGGCAACGAATGCGGTATATCTATCGGTTATAACGATATTAAAGAAGGCGATATCATCGAGGCTTTCATAATCGAGCAGGTAGCCCAAAAGATGTAACTAGTGACTCGTGACTAGTTATTTTATATCCTAGTTACAAGTTACAAGTTACAAGTTACATGTCACGAAATCTTCCATATAATAGGGCCGATCGTATCGCCCAGCAGATCTATCAGGTGGCGGCGTCGTTCATATACGAAGATACCGACGACGAAAGGTTGATCGGGATCCAGATCACCAGGGCCGCCATGACCAACGATCTTTCCATCGCCAGGATATATTTTTATCTGGACGGCGGAAAGGACAAACAGGAAGCCGCCAAGCATGCGCTTGAGGCCAAAAGGTCCGGACTAAAACACAAGATAGGTCAGGAGCTTTTGCTAAAGATCATGCCTAGGATAGACTTTTTCCTGGACGAAGGGGTTGAGAACGCCGAGAGAATAGAAGAGATACTAAAAAACCTGAAGTCAGAGGTCTGAGGTCAGAAATCAGAGGTCAGAAATCTGATATCAGACTTCCGATCTCTGACTTCTGACTTCGCATTGCATAATATGGGAGTTTATCAACAAGTAATAGACGCGATAAAGCAGGGCGACCGGTTCTTAGTGGCCAGCCATGCCCATCCCGACGGTGACGGTATAGGGTCCACGATAGCTCTGGCAAAGGGCCTTGAGTCTCTCGGCAAGAAGGTGAAGATGTACAACGCCGACCCTGTCCCGTACAATCTCAAGTTCCTTCCATATTCGGGAGAAGTGGTCAGCGAACTAGGTCCCGACGAAAAGTTCGATGTCACATTTATGGTGGACTGTTCGCAGCGCGATCGCATCGGGGGCGATGCCGCCGAGATCGACAGAGAACGCCTCGGCAAATTGATACTTATAGATCATCACAAGCTGAACTCGTCCGAGTGCGATATTGTATGTATCGATGTGGATGCGGCGGCCACTGGAGAGGTCATTTTTAGATTGTTCAAGGCGATGGGCCTTGAGGTCACAAAGGAGATCGCGAACCTTATCTTCTGTACATTTGTGGTAGATTCCGGTTCCTTCCGTTATTCCAATACCTCCGCTTCGCTTTTGAAGGACGCATCCGAGCTGGTCGAGGCCGGCGCCAGTCCCTGGGCAATATCGATGGCGATGGACGAATCGAACTCTCCGTGCGCGATAGACCTTTTAAGAATGGTACTTGGGACCTTCGAGATGAGAGATAAGACGGCATGGGTCGTACTGACCCAGCAGATGTTCAGCGACTCATGCGCCTCCGAAGATGTTGCCGAGGAATTCATCAATTATCCGCGTTCTATCCTTGGAGTGGAAGTTGCCATGCTTTTCCGACAGTTGAAGCCGGAAGAACCTGCCTCGAGCAAGTCCGCCAAAGGCGGGAGCAAAGAGAAGTGGAAAGCAAGCTTCCGCTCGAAGAATGCAGTCGATGTCCAAAAAATAGCCTCGGCGTTCAATGGCGGCGGACATGCCCACGCCGCGGGTTGCACGCTGGAAGGCGATCTGGCAAGCGTGAAAGAGAGAGTATTTAATGAAGTGCGTAAGTGTCTAAGTGCT
>PCWZ01000090.1:0-6102 GCA_002796305.1 Deltaproteobacteria bacterium CG11_big_fil_rev_8_21_14_0_20_49_13 | reverse complement strand
TCTCTAAGCAAACACTTGATTTATGGAGATTGCTTCGGTCACTACGCTCCCTCGCAATGACACGCCAATGGGTTTTTAGAGGTGCCCTTAAGTTAGAAGCTTTTACTTACGCACTTAAGCACTTATTTTGAACGGCATCATTATAATCGACAAACCATCCGGCTATACATCCCACGACATTGTCGCCATCATCCGCCGTATCACCAAGGTTAAGCGGGTCGGCCATGCCGGCACGCTCGATCCCCTGGCTACCGGAGTTCTCCCCATATTGATCGGAAGCGCCACCAAGCTCTCGGCTACGCTCACAGGGGGTGACAAGGAATATATTGCCACCATCAAGTTCGGCGAGAAGAGAGATACCGATGACGCAAAGGGAGTGATAGTTGAAACAAAGGACGTGCCAAAGGACCTTGAAGTGAGAATAAAAGAGGTCCTTCCGAAGTTCCTGGGAAAAATAACACAAAGGGTTCCAGATTACTCCGCGGTCAAAAAGGAGGGAAGGACCCTTTATAAAATGGCAAGGAGGGGAGAAAAGTTCGAGGCCCCTTTAAGGGAAGTGAATATCGAAAATATAGAAATAATGGGCGTGGAAGATGCCTCCATTACGGTAAGGGTGAAATGTTCAAAAGGTACGTATATTCGGGCGCTTGCAAGGGATATGGGGGAGGCAATAGGCACATTTGCCCATATTTCTGCGTTAAGAAGGACGGTCTCTTCCGGTTTTAAAATAGAGGCGGCCACGAAATTAAGTGAAATTTCTACTTTACAAGATGTAGAGCGTATGTTACATGGCCGCCAACTTTTATGACACTAGCAAAGACAAAAAAGAACGAACTGATCACCAAATTCCGGATCCACGATAAAGATACCGGTTCAGCGGAAGTGCAGGTTGCCGTCCTGACAGAGAGGATCAACCTTTTAAAAGACCACTTTAACGCGCACAAAAAGGATCACAGCTCGCGCAGGGGCCTTCTTATGATGGTCGGCCACAGGCGCAGATTGCTTAATTATTTAAGAAATGACAGCGTTGAAAAGTATCAGCGCATAATTGGCGAGCTTGGCATAAGGAAGTAAGCAGGATTGACTGATAATTTACAAGAGCAATGTCATTGCGAGTCCGCCAAAAGCGGACGAAGCAATCCCCCGCAGTGAATTATCCTCGCAAGTTATCAGTCCTTGAGATTTAATTCCTTAAAGTATCCAAGCCAAACAACAAAGCCCGCCTTCGCAAATGAGCTACGGCGTGGCAAGGAGAAGATAATATGGTTAGTTCTGTACAGACAGAATTCGGCGGGCGCACGCTTACGATCGAAACGGGTCTTCTTGCCAAGCAGGCAGGTGGTGCTGTAACTGTCCGTTGCGGGGACTCTATCGTTCTCGTTGCGGCAACGGCATCGAAAAAGCCAAGGGAGGGGATGGATTATTTTCCCCTGACTGTCGATTATGTCGAAAAGACGTTCGCGGCCGGAAAGATTCCGGGCGGATTTTTCAAACGCGAAGGCCGTCCGACCGAACGCGAGATCCTGACAAGCAGGTTCATAGACAGGCCCATCAGGCCCCTGTTCCCCGAAGGTTTCAAGAACGATACGCAGGTGGTTGCCACGGTGCTATCGGCAGATCACGACAACGAGACCGATGTCCTGGCGATGATAGGCGCATCCGCGGCTCTTTCTCTGTCTCCCGCTCCCTTCATGGGGCCCATCGCGGGTGTCTGTGTAGGACGCGTTGACGGAAAGTTCGTCTGCAACCCGACACCGGAACAGATGGAGAGGTCGGATATAGACCTTATAGTTGCCGCAAACAAGGACGCGGTGGTGATGGTAGAAGGCGGCGCAAAAGAGATAAGCGAAAAGGACCTGGCCCAGGCTATAATGTTCGCCCACAAAGAGGTTCAGCCCGTCATTAAGATACAGGAAGAACTTGCCAAAAAGTGCGGCGTTCCAAAGATGAAGTTCGAAAAGCCTGTTGTGGACAAGGAACTTCAAGCGAAGGTCGAGAAGTTCCTTAAGGGAAAATTAGAGAACGCCGTTTGCATAAAGACAAAGATGGAAAGGTACGCGGCAATTGACGAGCTCCACAAAGAGCTTGTTGAAGAGCTGGTGCCGGAAGATGACAAGGACGGGACAGAGGACAAGGTCTCGGCCATGTTCGAAGAAGAGAAATATAAGCTCGTCAGGCACATGATAGTTGTCCAGAAGAAGAGGATAGACGGACGCAAGTGGGACGAGGTGAGGAACATCACCTGTCAGGTGGGGCTTCTTCCCCGTACGCACGGGAGCGCGCTCTTTACGCGCGGTGAAACGCAGGCACTCGTTGTTACAACGCTCGGAACGGCCGATGACAGACAGATAATCGACGGGATAATGGAAGAGTATGAGAAACGATTTATGCTCCACTACAATTTCCCCCCGTATTCCGTGGGAGAAACTAAGCCCTTACGTTCACCCGGAAGGCGCGAGATAGGTCACGGTGCGCTGGCAGAAAGGGCGCTCATGCAGATGCTGCCGCCCGAGGAAAGTTTCCCGTACACGATGCGCACGGTCTCGGAGATACTTGAATCCAACGGTTCATCTTCAATGGCCACGGTCTGCGGCGGAACATTGTCACTTATGGACGCAGGCGTTCCCATTAAGAACCCGGTTGCAGGTATCGCAATGGGTCTTATCAAGGAAGAAGGCCAGTTCGTTATTCTTTCAGACATCTTAGGCGATGAGGATCACCTAGGAGACATGGACTTTAAGGTTGCCGGTACAAAAAACGGCATCACATCTGTCCAGATGGATATTAAGATAGCGGGTATCACCGAAGAGATCCTTTCTAAGGCGCTTTCACAGGCGCTTGAAGGAAGGTTGCACATATTAGGCAAGATGCTTGAGGCCCTGCCCGTTCCCCGTGAGGATATCTCGAAGTGGGCGCCAAGGATCATGGCCCACAAGATATCGCCAGACAAGATAGGCGCGCTGATAGGCCCCGGCGGCAAGAACATCCGCGGCATTACAGAGGAGACCGGCGTCAAGATAGATGTAGATGAGGACGGCATGGTCCATATTGCGACGAACGATTCCGAAGCGGCCCTCAGAGCGCTGCAGATGGTAAAAGAGCTCACAGCGGTAGCCGAGGTCGGTAAGTACTATAAAGGTCACGTTGTAAAGATAATGGACTTTGGCGCATTCGTTGAGGTTCTTCCCGGTCAGGACGGTCTTCTCCATATCTCGCAGATAGATAACAAGCGCGTTAACCGCGTGGAAGATGTCCTGCAGGAAGGCGACGAAGTTGTGGTGAAGCTTCTTGAGATAGATCCTTCTTCCGGCAAGATGAGGCTCTCCCGCAAAGAAGCCTTCGGCCACGAGAACGAGGTAGAGAAGTAGTTCCTTTGGATCCGCTCATCCTGAGCCTGTCGAAGGATGAAATGTTATGCATTCAAGCCACCTTGGAGCCCCAAACGCCCCAAGGTGGCTTTTTACTTTTTACGACCTTCAAAATAGCCCGTAACTACCTTATATATATAGTTATTTGCCTTAGTTTTTTTCACATTTTTCACTTGCCAATTTTAATGAAATCTACTATAGGAGTTCACCAATCGAACGTTCGATGTCTGAACGGATGGCAATTAAACAACTTTATTAACAACTTTTGAGCAACGTTTAACAAATGCTACGTAAACGCCAACTCATATTAGACTATCTCATCCTTCACCCCGATTCCTCTCAGAGGGACCTGGCCGTTGCAACAGGCATCTCTCTCGGTCAGATCAATTTGATCATTAAGCTTCTCTGCGACGACGGCCTCTTACGCCAGGACGATGTGAGCAAACGCAAGAAACGCTACATCTTGACTCAACGCGGCCTTGCCGAGCGCGCGCGTCTTTCGAACGAAAGCATTCTTACTATCATCAAGAATTATAGAAGGATAAAGCTTGCCGTCTCTAATTTGCTCAACGGCCTTCAGGCGAGGGGTTTCAATGAATTCGTCCTTGAAGGGGACCGAGGCGAGCTTCATGAGGTGATCACAGAAATTGTAGGCGAGGCTTTTGAAAATAAGATATCTCTCACTTGGGGTCCTGCAGAACCCAAGGAGGGGCGAGTGGTATTGAATTTGGACAGGCGGTTCGTTCCGGACGATAACACGGTCAACGTCCTCCACGAACTACGAATATGAACATTAACAAGTCACAAGTTACGAGTTACGAGTCACGTAATAAATGGTACGTGATCCAGACGAAGCCCTTAAGCGAGGATAAGGTCTGCCTGCAATTCACTAAAATGTCATTGCGAGGGAGCGAAGCGACCGTGGCAATCTCCGGCGCTGACTCGTCTGTCATCCTGAGTCCGCTAAATGAGGACGAAGGATCCCCCGTTGGCAATTTAGAGACTTTTTGCCCCAAACTTAAATCGATCTCGCTCAGCAAGGGCTCCGAGAAGATCAACTATAAGCCCTTGTTCCCCAATTACGTCTTTTTACGCTGGGATCTATCGAGCGCGTCTCACCACAGGCTCGTTAAATATACCCGCGGCGTTAATAAGATCCTTGGCGATAGCGAAAAGCCGGTCCCTATATCGGATGAGGTCATAGAGCTCATAAAGGCGCGCACGAATGCAGGCGGCATAATAGAGCAGAATACCTTCAAGAAGGGCGACCTTGTCAAGGTGAAGAAAGGGCACTTAAAGGACCTTATGGGTGTGCTGGACAGGCCGGTGTCGGATTCCGGCCGAGTGGCGGTACTACTTAACTTATTCAACCGCCAAATGCGCGTGCAGATGCACTGCGCAGAGATAGCCAGGGCTTAAATCGTTACTTGTGACTTGTAACTTGTTATTTGTAAGAGTTTTATGGAAAAAATAATGACACATAAGGATATTGATAAGTTAAATTTTGGCAAATTTAATAGCACTATAAGTGATATTTCAAAAATGTTATTCGGTTTGATTAAGTACTTGAGGAAGTAGTTACTATTTACGAGTCACGAGTCACGAGTTACAAGTTACGGGAAGTGCAACTCCTTGGAATCGCAGAAGATTCCAACATGGACCCGGCGGTAGCTTGTCCAACAATTTTTTCACTACTTTTGAACAACGTTTGAACCACATGAAACGGATCTGGATCAAAATAAACAAGAATTTCAACGAAGCAGCAAAAGCCGATAGCAAATATTATCGAAAGATGACCGCCGTTACACGCTTGGAAACGGTTCAACTATTACGCGAGATGTTTTCAAAGTTGAATGGAGGCCGCAATGAATTGGTCAAGAATAAAAGTGCCAGTTCGCGCAAACAGGACATTGTGGACCTAGAGTCGTTAAGAAAGAAGAAATGAGCAATAAAACATCCAAAGCCGTGATCCCCGTCGCAGGCCTCGGCACCCGTTTTCTGCCTGTTACAAAGGTCGTGCCCAAAGAACTGTTTCCGATAGTTGATAGGCCCGCCATCCATTACGTTGTAGAAGAGGCGGTACGGGCCGGCATCACAGAAATAATCTTGATCAACCACCCAAACAAGACCCTCATCGAGGATTACTTTAGAAATGATACCCAATACGACAGGCTTTTGGCCGAAAAAGGAAAGGGTTCGCTATTAAAAGATGTGGTTGAGCTTAACAATAAGATCAAGGTCACGACCGTTTATCAAAAGGAGGCCCTGGGTCTCGGCCACGCCGTCCTCCAGGCAAAGGAAGCTGTCGGGAACGACTGGTTCATGCTTATACTTCCTGATATGTTGATCGATGCCGAGCCCGGTTGCTGTGAGCAGCTGGTTAAGGTCTGGCAGGAGACCGGTAAGGCTGTAATTGCCACGGAGCATGCGCCGAGAGATATGATCTCAAGCTACGGCATAATCGCCACAGAATCTTGTCATTGCGAGGGCGTAAGCCCGAAGCAATCTCCCGCATATTCAGCACGCAAATTACACAAAGTCTCTCATCTCGTCGAAAAGCCCAAGCTCGAAGACGCCCCCAGCGACCTATCGATCGTTGGCCGCTATCTATTGCCACCGTCGATATTTAGCTACATCGAGAATACAAAGCCCGGCGCCATCGGCGAGATCCAGATAACCGACGCCCTCTGCGAACTCGCCAAGAAAGAATCCCTTTTCGCCTACGAATTCACCG
>PCWZ01000089.1:8610-11198 GCA_002796305.1 Deltaproteobacteria bacterium CG11_big_fil_rev_8_21_14_0_20_49_13 | reverse complement strand
TTTAGGCCCCGAAAACCCCGTAACTTGTAACTCGTGACTTGTGACCTGTGAATACGCGCACAATGATATCACATTGAAATTATTATATTTTTACAAGTTACAAGTCGCGAATCACAAGTTACGCGAGTTGGCACGCGGATTGCTTATCTCTACCGTAGGAGAGTTATGTATGACTACTATCAATAGACATAGACCGGAAGAAATAAGGGAAGACGCCAAAGCCACCTCAACCGGCGATATTCAAAAGGAAAAGACCGCCGGCATCGACAAGGAAGAGGCGATAAAAAGGCTTCGTGAACAGGAATTAAAACTTAATTATGTCGTAAATAAAGGGCTTACTAACGTTGAAGTAGAAAAGATAAAGAACGAATTATCGACATTGATCAAAGAATTAGAGGCAATATAAATGTCTAAAACAAATTTTGATCCAAGAGCAAAGGCGTTCATAATAGGCAAAGATCAGGCCGAGCCTCCAAAAGAAACCCGCGAAGAAGGCCCTTCCGTCGGCAAATCGACCTATGAATCTCGCGGTGCTTCAAAGTGGAAAGCAGTAATAGCTGCGGACGATCCTCTTATAGATCCGAACAGCAGCCCGCTTTCGGATATGAGCGATATAGCATCGGTTCTCGGAAACAGCCTTGGAAGGGCAAAGGACCTGGGCATCTTAGGCGGAGCCGATCCCATGAGATTCAGGCCGGTAAGCAAGTGGGACATGCAGATCTGGACCCCGAGAAAGAACGAGTCCTATAATTATTTCGAACCCGTTGAGCTCCCTCCGAGCTTCTCCGAGACCAAGGCCCTCTTCCCCGATGAATTTGACAAGATCAACATGAAGTCTTCTATCGATCAGGCCAGGACATATTACGAAGAGAATCTGATGCTCCTTAACGAAAGAAAGGCAAGCATCGAAAATATATTGTCCGGCGGCGGTGCCGGTTTTGACGGATTTGACGCCGCAGTGGCGAGACAGTTCATATCCAAGCTCGAGAAGGGTATCATATATACCCAGAGGCAAATGGATGAACTGTCGGAATATGAAAAAGAGCAAGGGATAGGAACTATATGATAAACAAAGTGAACTTTAAGGCGTATGAGGCGCCGGAATTCAAATCGAACATCGAGAACGAGAACCAGACCTCGGTGAACGAGGATTCGTTCGGAAGCCCCGATGTCGGCGAGGACCTTAACAATACCGCCAACTCCATATTCGGCAACACATCGACCGACGCTTCGAGCGCCGCCAATCCCTTCGATATGCAGGTGGGCTCGGAGGTCATGCCCGGAACCTATGTGGACCAGGCCACCGGCCAGCTCGTGACCGACCCGACCACGACCCCTTACTATGTGAAGAGCATAGAAGAATATATGAGCGATTCAAGGGTCGAAGGAATGAGTATCTCTCTCGAAGATTACGACAAGCTTAAAGAGACCTATAAACAGGGGGCCGAGGACCTGAACGCCACAAAGGCAGAGATAATATCCCAGATCGAGGACGGAATGGTCCCCGCAGGCGATTATAAAAAGGCCCTTTATGTTGTTAAGCGCATTGAATCGTCGATCGTAAAAGCGCAGGACGCCGTCCTCAAGATCGACCAGTATAAGGCAGAGGCAAAGGCGCTCTATCAGGAAGAGATGAATACTTTATATGAAGTCGCAAAGACATGTTACGATCAGTTCAATAAGGCAAAGAACACCGTTGAACGTTCTGCGATAATCGAGAGCAAATTTATGGTAGTGGATAAGAATCTTGATGGCTGGATAGGCGAGCCCGAAAAGGGCCTGAGGATAGACAGCGACCTGGAATTCGCCGACGGGACAAAGGGTTCGGCCCTTTACGACCCCGAAAGCGCAAAATATCTTTCAAAGTTCACGGCCGAGGGAAAACCCGTTACGCAGAAATGGTACGACCCGAACCAGGACTGGGTGGTATCGACACACGGTCTCAAAAAAGTGGATGGCGGCAGCAATAAGGAGGACCTTGTCCTTCAAACGACCGGCGCAACCGCAACGGAAACGAACAACCATTTTAATGCAAAAGTGGATTTTGCCATCCCCGATTATATAACCGTTCAGGCCGATCCATCGGGGAACGCCCTCATCAATGCAAATTCAACCAAGACACGTTACATGCCAGCCGCGTTCGTTCAGGACGCCAAAGGGATCCATCAGCCCCCCATAAGCGCGGACCAGGCACAATACTATGTTCAGATGAGGGTGGATAAAGTGGTGATCAAGTCCGAAAAGAGGGCCGACGGAAGCTACGACAACATCTATAAGTTCATGGGGAGCGGAGGAACCGTAACTCTTGCAGAATTCAGGGTGCTAAAGGGCGCGGAGGTGGGGAACGCGATCAACGGCGACCAAAGGACGATATCGGTGATAATTGACGCCTCTGAACAAAAGAGCCTGTTCCGGCACGCCATGTATTCGAAAACTTTAGACGAAATAGAGACCTATTACGGCGTTAACCTCGACCTCCCGGACACCGACCAGGGCGCGAGCGCTACAAATAAATTCAGAGAAACAATGGACAGGTTCACAATCAATTCTCAAAAAGTAGCGGAAGATTCAGACCTGGCAACGGGCCT
>PCWZ01000089.1:0-8598 GCA_002796305.1 Deltaproteobacteria bacterium CG11_big_fil_rev_8_21_14_0_20_49_13 | reverse complement strand
ACAACATCACCCTCTTTGGCGATCCCTCAAAACAGCAGGAGATAAACCCCTACGACGGTAGCGACGAGATAAACGGATTTTATTCGAACGGCTTTAAGGGCCAAAGCGGAGCCTCAAGGAACGCCGTCTTTCAGAAAGGCGGCGGGGACCTTTATGCCGAAGAAGTTACGCTTGCATGGAGAGAAAGTAACGATGATGATGCCGTAACAGCGATAAGCGTCAAGGCAACTCTTGGGACGGAAGAATATAAAGAGGACGGCGAGACAAAGACAAGGTCAACTTCCGCCCCCACGTTCCTCTATCTTGGCGGTTCGGGCGACAAATATGTTGATAACGCCGTAGAAAAAAATACCAAGAAGGTAAAGCCCGGAACAAAGGTGGAGCAGAACAAAGGCGATGACTTCTGGTACGGAGAGAGGATACAATATACAGTGTCCAACGTAAAAGATGATGGAGACATAGGAGACCTTGATGCAACATCCGTTGATAATATAGATACGCCGGAAGGTTTCCCCAGCGGACTTGGTGATGTTGAAAGCGATATAATAAAAAGGCTGGGCGACCTGACCAATGAGGAAGATGACCCGTATTCAGGTCTAATGTCGGATGATCTCGGCGGATACTATTACAGCGAAAGCTACAATGAAATGAGGTCGGCCTTCGACGACCTGGCAACGGGACTCAACTTTAAGAACAACGGCAGCTGGCTAGAAGAAGAGGACGATGGCGGTGAGGACCTCGCTAGCAGTCTTGACAGCAAGGTAAACGGGGCATCATAAATATTTAAAGAGGCAAACTATGGCGATTTCAAACATCAGTTTTAAGGCGACCGAGGGGCCGTCCACAGAAGCGGCGCTTGAGATGAAAGCAAAGCTCAAAGCGGCCGTCAAACAGATAGATGAGGCCGAAGGCTATAGTAGCTACCTTACGGTAGGCGAAAAGGCGGAGCTGGAAAAATCGAAGGCTCTCCTTATGTCCGACCTTGCGGCGACCGACTATTTCCTGAAGACCGGGGAATGGTTAGGGCCCGTCCTTCCTGCAGGCGCCACGAATCAGCAGAGCCTTATCGACATGAACAGCCTTGAAGAGGGTTTCTGGCTCTTAAATCCCGGTGAAACGGTCCCCACAAAGCTGACCGATATCGACGGAGATATATTCGTAGAGAATAACAAGGTATCCGACGGCCAGGGCGGTTACATAAAGCCCAAGGTCTGGTATGTGGCCGGCGAAGATGTCACTGAAATAACGGGCAGAAACGTTGGAAAAGATATAGAGCTCGAGATAACTCACGAGGACGGAACGGTAGAGACCAAGCTCTTCAAGAACGGCGCAACAGGGGACTATCAGCTCTGCATCAACGGCCTCAAGAGCAAATATGACATGCTGATAGACATGTCGCATGTCGCCATCCTAGACCCCGCCACAGGTAAAAAAGGCGGCATGGTGATAATCGGCGGCAAGGGTGATGACACGATATACGGCACGCTTGGAACGGACAATATAAGCGGCGCCGGCGGTGACGATGCGATAGTCGGCATGGGCGGCGGAGACTCCGTCTATGGTTATGCCAGCACCGATCCCTTTGTGAATGTGGCGGGAACATACGGTGCGGCCGACCTTGGGGCAGACGGGAACGACGACATCTATGACATTTACGGGACCGATATTATCGATGCAGGCCCCGGGGCGCAGGACGTTGTACACAGAGGTTATACCACGAACACAACATCGATTCCGGCCGCCCGCGAAGAGGGCGGCGAGCCGGTGTTTGACCCTGACTCACCCGGCGACATCGAGAGCTGGTTCGCTGGTTCAGAGGGCTGGAAGGTCAACGCCGACGGCGAGAACGAGCTCGTACTCACGAAAAAAGACGGGGCAACCGATTCAAAAGTGATCATGGACGTGATAGGCGCGGGAGAAGAAGGCTACATGGTCACAGGCCAGCGCGACGGCACAACTAACGACCTAATTCTCACTGCGGTCAAGGTCGACGGCGGCGAACCGAGATATTACAGGGTAAGGGTAAGGGACTATTTCTCCAGTGATTCGAAGCTCACCATCAATAATTCGGTCACCGACCTCGGCGAGCTCAATAAGGACCTGGACGGCGTAGGCACAAAGGCCGTGACCTTGAACGGTACCGGCCTGGAAGGCGACATACTCATCGCCCCCAAGACCGTGTTCGATGACTACGCAGTTGAGATAGAAAACCTTGGAATAAGCACGAACGACAAGAGCCAGCTTGAGGAGCTGCTGAAACTGCAGAAGGAAGACCCCACATCAATCTAGAAAGATGCCACCATTAAAAATTCGGCCGAAAACGGGGACTACATCGAGCTCAATGCAAGCGGCAAGAATGAGATAGACATTCCTCCTGAACTTGGCGGCGTCGCCTTCGTCCAGAAGGACGGCAACATATGGACCATCACCGTTGCGAGCAACAGCAGCTATTCGTCTGAAAGGGTCGTGATAAAGCTCACGAACGTTCCCGCCGGCGCAACGATCAAGCTCGGCGGAAGCACGCAAAATGTCTATGTGACCGACAAGAACGCGACCGGCGTTATCATCAATACCGAAAGCGGGACGGACCTTGCCGCAGGATACAAGTTCGGGACCAATTTCGGCGATGCCGCAAGCGACGAGATTATGGAGACCAAGTTCA
Source organism: Deltaproteobacteria bacterium CG11_big_fil_rev_8_21_14_0_20_49_13 (assembly GCA_002796305.1). Classification (NCBI taxonomy): domain Bacteria; class Deltaproteobacteria; species Deltaproteobacteria bacterium CG11_big_fil_rev_8_21_14_0_20_49_13. Next base: position 5,936 of record PCWZ01000089.1, on the reverse strand, counting down.
AGCTCGACAGCCACGGCAAGGGCGTGAGCACGGCACAGACGGTGGACCAGCTGAAGGACAAGATAACCGCCTGCACAACGTTCGACCTTCTCGACGAATATCAGGATATGGTCGACAAATATTCCAGTTCGAACCCTGAAAAGGCGAACCTGCAGACGAAGGTAAATAATAAGAGGCGGGAACTTATCCTCGCCAGGATAAACGGTACGATCCTCACGGACATGAAGTCAGCGATGGATAAGGCAACCGATGAAGAGCAAACGACGAAGAAAAAGGCCCTTGAAGACGCGATAAAGAAAGTAACAACCCAAATAGAAAAGCTGAAAAACAAGAACGGCTCCTATTCAGACCTACCGGATTCATGGGAGACCAAATTAACAGCCCTTGGCTACAAATCCGACGGAATGCCAGTTTAATAGAAGACCTCAACCAGATACAATCCACAGGCCGGGGCAGTGACCCCGGCCTTTTTCCTATCCCTAGACTCCAATATCCTTTTGGGGTCAGGCTTGACTTCTTGACTCTGGCAAAATCCAACCAGCGTCCCCACGATATTCCGCACCATATATTTAAGAAAGCCATTGCCAATGATATCAATTGCTATGATCTCGGATGTCATTGCGAGCGTTGCAAAGCAACCCCCCGCGAGAAATGTAGGAGATTGCCGCGCCCCTTTGGGGCTCGCAATGACATGAACTTTAATGCTCTCGATAGTTCTCACCCTCCCCTTGTTCGTATCTCCGCTGGCGCAAAAGGCGCTGAAATCGTGCTCGCCGACGAGCGCCTGCGCCGTTGTTTGCATGGTCGTTGCATCGAGCTTTGCCCCTTTTATGAACCATGCTCTATTCCTCATGATCGCCGGCCTCGCCGCGCCCGTCATTATCAAATATCTGTAATGCTTCCCCTTGGAATCTCTCTTTGCATGAAAATCCGGCGCGACCTCGCAGGCATCTTTTATGGAAATATCGTCCGGCAGCAGCGAATTGAGCCCGTCCATAAAACTTTGACAGGTGATCTTTGAGGCGGTCCTGAAATTCCCGACCTGCGCGAACGCGTGGACTCCTGCGTCGGTGCGGCTCGCCCCCTGAAGCATCACCTTCTCGCCGGCCATCTTTCTAAGCGCATTTTGGATGAGCTCCTGCACGGTACGCACGCGCAACTGCACCTGCCAGCCGGAAAAGCGCGAGCCGTCATATTCAATTATTAGCTTGATGTTTCTCATTTGGGGTCAGGCTTGACTTCTTGACTTTAGCAAATCTGCCGCCTTCTCCGCCTTCTTCTTTAATGAAGTCCTGCCCATTTTAACCAGCCTTGTGATCATGGCGGGATCCCGTCTTAGTTCCAGGGCTATCTCCTTATTCTTTTTTCCCAGATCCGCACATAGAATTGCAAAGACCGCCCTAGCCGATACAATTTCTTCAGCCCGGCCGCTTCCTAAAAGCTCGGCCTTGGTGACGTTAAATAGTCTTTCCACGACTTTCCAGACGTTGCAAAAATCACAGGCCATTTCTTTAGGATCGACCGGATCAGCAGCGGGCATTGTGCCGATCTCCTTTACAAATTCTTCGCTACCCAGAAATCTTTGGTCGACAACAGCGTAGAACCTGTCATTTTGAGACATATCAGCCCCATCGGCGATAAATCTCTTATATTTCTCCAACGCGATCTTTCGGTTAGAGGCAAAAATTGCAAGCGCCGGCCCAATGTCAACAAAACCGGCGGCTCCGACTAAATAATCAGCGTGACCGCTCCATTGATATTCGTCCGGACTTTCCGCAAGACCGGCCCGCACGGGATTAAGATGCAAATACCTGATCAGCTCTAAAAGATATTCATCCTTTTGGCATAATATCGCCTTGTATCTGCCCTGAAAAAGATGTCCGACCTTTTTATATTTCAGATTAAAATACTGAGTATAACTTTGGATCAGGCCCTGCATTATTTTTGAAAGGCCGATATCGCGCGTCTCTATTAAAAGATGAAAATGATTATCCATCAGAACATATGCATAAATCATAAAACCGTATTCTTTTTTATATTCGGCCAGCCTTTTAATGAAGAGGCTGAAATCGGATTCATCCAGAAATATCTTCTGCTTTTGGTTACCCCTGCTGTAAACATGATACAGCGCACCGGGAAACTCGATCCTGGGTTTTCTTGGCATAACGGCTACCGCTTATAGTTAAAGATCTACGATGTAAAGTCTAAAGTCAAGAAGTCAAGCCTGACCCCAAAAGGTCAGAATTCGAAGAGGAGGCCGGCGCTGTAGGTCATGCCGGAAAGGTCCAGCCCCTTCTTGCCAAAACTGTTCACCCAGCCGTAACGCGCCTCCATCGTAAAGAACATCTTCTTGATGGCGTCGCTGTCGCCGTCAACGAACGGAAGATATATCTGAACGCCGCCTATCCCGTGCAGTCCGGTCTTGAGCCCGTTTATCGTCTTACCTCTGTCCCCTTCCCTGTAATATACATAATCGAACCCGAACTTTGTGTAAGGAACGACCCACTGTTTTTCGGCGTAGTCTATCCTCCAGACGGCGTTCGTCTCCATCGGAAGCAGGAACATATTGAAGGTGTCGCCCGAAGGCTCGCCTGTAATGGCACCGAGCGCGGGCCTGTCCTTGCTCATGACGCCGACGCCGATCTCGGCGCCGTAGCGCCCCTTGTATAAAAGCCCGCCTTCGACCGTAGTTACAATGTTGCAGCACTTGTTAAAGAACTTTTTGGTGGTCGAGCCGGTCGGCATCCAGAAGCCCACCTTTAGCTCCATCGACCACCAGACCGGTTTTGGAGAATCTTCCGCTTTATCATCGGCATGAGACAGAGGCATACCAAACGATAAAAAAAACATAATAATCAACAATACGTCATTGCGAGTGAAACGAAGCAATCTCCTGTAACCACCTGTTTTCTGGAGATTGCCACGCCTCCTTCGGATGCTCGCAATGACAAGAAGGCCCAGAATGATCACCGCTCCCATCATCCATCGTCCCTCGTCCATCGTCCATCGGCTCTCGCCCCTAGTCCGCACAAGCGCACATCCCCCAGTCTCCCCCGAAAGTCCTGCGGGGCCGACCGTCTCCTGCGGCATGGCCGACGCAGAGGTCCCGTTAAGAAGATACGCCCTTGGGCCTACGTTACCGCCGGCGTCTACCCCTTCAACCGCCAGATAATATGTGGTGCCGTTCGTAAGGCCGTCCATATGGCCCGTAACGGAAGAACCGGCGCTTACCTGCGAGACCGTGGCCGAGACGTCGGTCTTTGTCTGCACGGCGGTGGCGTCGGTGTCCGAATAAAGATTATAATGGCTGATATCGTTCGCGGTAAGCCTGCCAAAGGTTATATAGGCACGCTCGTTGCCAAAGCCTGTGGAGCTTATGGTTATTTCTCCCGGCGGCGTATCTACCGTCACCGTGTCGGCCGAGCGGCCTTTAAGGTTCGTGTTGTCGCTCGAGGTCACGAAGATATAGACCGTGTTATCGCCCTCTTCAAAGGCGCTTGAGTTGTCGTCATAATTGAACGTGAAAATAGTGTCCGTATCAGCAGTTACCGAACCGCCGGAAGCCCCGTTAGTATCGATAACGCCCGTCCCCGTCTTTTCCACCGTACCGCCGACCATCACCGTGTAGTCGCCGGTGGTATCGGACTGAAAGGTCATGGCACAGCTCCCGCCCTGCTGCAGCGCCGTCGCCGCGGCTCCAGTGGAATCGGTATAGGAAATATCCGATATGTCGATCCACGGGTTGTCCGTTATCACGAGAACGTTGCCGCTCCCCGCAAGATAAATGTAATTGTCACCTGAAGCTATCATGGGTCCCGAGGTGCTCGATGTGGCAATGGGATCGCATGTAGAGGTGCAGGCGTTAGATGTATCCACATCTATGAACTGATTATTGGTCGTATTAAAGACGCTAACACCTTTACTTCCGGAGACGAATCCGTAAACGGGCGCCAATCCTCCATGAACGCTCATCGTCACCATGCTGGTGAAGGCGGTGTTCTCGCTATTCACCAGCTGCATCGGACTTGCCACTTCCTGATGTGTTGATGTAGAAACCACATATATGGTGGGATAGGCGTCGGGAGAGGGGGGAAGCTGCGCACCCGTTGCGGCATAGATCTTTGATCCGTTAGGGGTTACGGCCAGCGCCCCGATATCGGCCGCCTTGGTATCATCAAGGACGAAATCGTTGGGATTGCCTATGTTGTCTGTGGAAAAATAAGCCACTATGCCCACGTCGGTGGCAACGTATACCTCGTTCGTTTCGGGGGCAAAGAGAATATCAAGAACATTGAAGGCCGTGGCTACATTGGTAAGGTCCGGCGCCAATTTAAGATCGACCGTGGCGTTCAATTCGCTCTTTCCGGCCTGCCAGACATAGACCAAGCTGTTGGCATTATCAACTATGTAGAGCGTAGCGGCAGAAGATGTGTCAATGGCAACCGGGCCCAGTTTTTTTCCTTCGAGAGCCGTGACCTTCGTTACGGTCGGCGTGGCGGTGATATTGCTGACAAAGAACGTGAGAATATGACCGTTATCCTGCACCGCATAGATATAAGAATTATCAGGAGAGTATACTATCCCTTCTATATTTCCCGAGGTCCCATCGTCCGAAGTTAGCGCCGGGGGCTGGTTCGCCGCAAGGCCCCAAAGACCAAGGTCGATATCATTAAGGACGTCCGAATAGGATGCAAAGAGGTCGTTATTGTTGCTTGTGATGGCAAGACCGGTAACGATAGAGCCCAGGCCTAAGTTAAGCGTTGCCTTCACCTCATTTGGATAGGCGTTGACAACGACGCTCAGCGAAGAGAGAAGAAGAAAAACGAACATGGCGAACAATCTTTTCATATCAATGGCCCTTTTGGGGTCAGGCTTGACTTCTTGACTTTAAGCTAAAGTCAAGAAGTCAAGCCTGACCCCAAAAGTTCGGCGATCTGTACCGCGTTGGTGGCTGCGCCCTTTCTTAGATTGTCGGAAACTATCCAGCACTCGATACCATTGGGGATGGAGATATCCTCTCTTATCCTTCCAACAAATGCCTCGTCCCTGTCTTCGCAATCAACGGGCATCGGGTATCTGCCTTTTGAAGGATCATCTATGACAATGACACCGGGCGCATTCTTAAGGATATTTCGCGCGTCCTCGGCGGTGAGCTTTTTCTCGGTTTCGATATTAACGGATTCGGAGTGGCTGACCCTTACCGGCACGCGCACGGCCGTGCAGGTAACATTTACGGAACTGTCGCCCAATATCTTTCTGGTCTCGTTCACCACCTTCATCTCTTCCTTTGTATAACCGTTGTCGGTGAAGACATCTATTTGCGGAATGCAGTTGAACGCAAAGGGTCTTTCGCCGGCATCGAGCTTTTCAAGGGCCTCTTTTCCCGCGCCGGAAACCGACTGATAAGTGGAGACCACAACGCGCTTGATCTTCGCCGCATCGTGGATCGGTTTTAGGACGCATACGAGCTGGATGGTCGAGCAGTTGGGATTTGCTATTATGAAACCTTTCTTGTCATTGCGAGGAGCCCTTTGGGCGACGTGGCAATCTCTTTTACAGGGGATTGCCTCGCCTTTCAGGCTCGCAATGACATGGCCATTCACCTCCGGCACCACCAAGGGCACATCCGGATCCATCCTGAACGCGGCGGTGTTATCTATGACGATGGCTCCGGCCTTTGCGGCAATGGGCGCATATTCAAGGCTCACATCCCCGCCTGCCGAAAAGAGCGCAAGGTCGATATCTTTGAAAGAATCTTTGCGCAGCTTTTCCACGGTTATCTCCACGCCGCGAAACCTTATCTTTTTGCCGTGCGAAGCCTCGCTCGCCAACGGCAGGAGCCTTCCAACGGGAAACTTGCGTTCCTCGAGGACCTTTATCATCCGCTCCCCCACAAGCCCCGTGGCGCCGACGACTGCCATGTTATATAATTTCAT
>PCWZ01000088.1:50800-51238 GCA_002796305.1 Deltaproteobacteria bacterium CG11_big_fil_rev_8_21_14_0_20_49_13 | reverse complement strand
TGTTGTTGCGGTCATCCGTACCACCGCCCAGAGCCTTCTCGATTACGTCCCTTGCGGCGCAACGACGGAAGGTTTTGGAGGGACGTACGCGACCCAGGAGAACTTTCGCATCATGCGCGCCGCGCTGGACGAGATCTCGGAGCGAGAAAAGCGGTATGTGAGGCTTGTCAACTACTGTTCGGGCCTTTGCATGCCGGAAATCGCGGCCATGGGTGCGTTCGAGCGCCTTGACATGATGCTTAACGACTCGATGTACGGCATACTCTTTCGTGATATCAACATGTATCGCACCTTCATCGATCAGAACTTTTCAAGGATGATAAATACCTACGCCGATATCATTATAAATACCGGCGAGGATAATTACTTAACGACATCGGACGCCATAGAAAAGGCCCACACGGTCCTTGCATCCCAGTTCCTGAACGAACAGTTCGC
>PCWZ01000088.1:17856-50751 GCA_002796305.1 Deltaproteobacteria bacterium CG11_big_fil_rev_8_21_14_0_20_49_13 | reverse complement strand
CGCCGACCAAGTTCATGAACGGCAACGTGTTCAAAGGATATGCCGTGAATACGCTCTTTAATTTTGTCTCCAAGGCAACGAACCAGGGGATCCATCTCTTGGGAATGCTTACAGAGGCCATTCACACCCCTTATCTGCAGGACCGCTTCTTGGCCATCGACAATGCTAAATATGTGATGAACAATATCGAAGGACTTTCGGAAGAGATGGAGTTCAAGAAGAACGGGATAATAGTCACGCGCGCAAAAAAGGTGTTGGACGAGACGTTAAAGTTCCTTGATGGCGTCAAAAAAGCGGGGCTCTTCCGCGCGATAGAAAAGGGGATGTTCGCCGAGGTCAAACGCATGCGCGGCGGCGGCAAGGGCCTTGACGGTGTTGTGGCAAAGGGTAAAGATTACTGGAACCCGGTGGAAGAATTGTTGGTAAAAGAACTTATGGTCAAGTGACCGCTCATCCTGAGCTTGTCGAAGGATGAGTACGATCGTCGTCCTTCTACCGGCTCAGGATGAACGAATTTATATGCTGATCAAACCATATGGCGATACTTTGAACGATGGGGCGGTGCAATTGTCCTTCACGCTTCCGGTAGCCGATTCACCCAAGGCCCACGAAGCGGCAAGGCTCTTCGTGCAGAAGCTGGGCTTTGCAACATGCGACATCGTCCACGCAGAGCCTCTTTCGGACGACTTTACCTTCTTTGTCGCCTACGGCAAGACCGAGACGGGGATAGATTACGATCAGGTGCATGTGGAGCAGAACGTCTATCACGACGACGTCATGACGATGGACGCCGTCAACGCCTTCATCAAGGAGAAGATAGGCCGCAAAGTGATGGTAGTCGGGGCGGCTACAGGGTTCGATGCGCATACCGTAGGTATCGACGCCATCATGAACATGAAGGGATATAACCATCATTTTGGGCTAGAGCGTTATAAGATGATGAACGCCCATAATCTTGGCGCTCAGGTCCCCAACGAAAAGCTCATTGAGTTCGCAAAGAAAAACAAGGCCGATGCCATTATCGTTTCACAGATAGTCACTCAAAAAGATGCCCACATACATAATCTGACGAATCTTGTGGAGCTCTTGGAGGCGGAGAAACTCCGCGACAAGTTCATTGTCGTTGTGGGCGGCCCCAGGATAAGCCACAAACTTGCGCTGGAACTTGGATTTGACGCAGGATTCGGGCGTGGCACCTATGCCGAGCATGTGGCAACTTTTATAGTGAAGAAACTGGCTCAAAATTGATGTCATCCTGAGCGAAGCGAAGGATCCCCAGTAAATATATTCGGGAGATCCTTCGGCCTTTCGGCCTCAGGAAGACATACTATCGAATACCTTCCTAAAATATGATATCTGTTCCTTAACGGAAGATCGTGATGTTCCGCCCTTAGCGCCCCTTCTTTCAACGGAGCTTTCTGGTGTGATGTTGAGCTCTTTTATGCCTTCGATGTTTGATGCCACTTTTTCATAGGCCTGTCTGAACGGGATGCCTTCGCTTACAAGGAGGTCCGCCGCGTCCGTTGCGAGTGCGGCGGTTTCTATAGAAGATGTCATTTTATCGGCACGGAACTTTGCGCCTTCGATAACTTCTGTAAATAACCTGACGCCATCATAGACAGCGTCGATAGAGTCGAAAATGAACCTCTTATCGTCCTGAAGATCTTTTGCGTACGTTAAAGGGACCCCCTTCGATATGGTAAGGAGTCCCGTGAGGGCAGCATTGGTCCTGCCTGTGAGGGCCCTTATCAGTTCGAGAGAGTCGGGATTCTTCTTCTGTGGCATCATGGAGCTTCCGGTGGTGGTCGATGCGGGAAGCTCCAAGAATCCGAACTCGCAGCCGCTCCAGATGACGAGGTCTTCGGCGTAGCGGCTTAGGTGCATCGCGATTATCGAAAGAATGGAGGCAAGGGAGATGACAAACGCGCGGTCGCTGACCGATTTTATGCTGTTAAGCGACGCGTTTTTGAACCCCAGCTTTTTGGCAAGAGAGTCTCTGTCGATCTTAAGCGTGGTCCCGGCAAAGGCGCCGCTCCCAAGCGGGCATTCCGAGAGCTCATTTTCTGTATAAGAGTCGAGCCTGCGGATATCCTCTTCCACCATTGCCGCGAATGAAAGAAGATAGTGCGAAAACCTTACCGGCTGGGCCTGCCTTAAATGGGTGTAGCCCGGCATTACGACGCTGGTGTTCTTCTCCGCCGATTCGGTGAGAGCCAGTCCAAGGGCCAAAAGAGATCTTTTTACGGAGGTAACGCTCTCTTTCAGGAACATCATGAGTCCTGTCACCACCTGATCGTTCCTGCTCTTGCCCAGGTGTATCTTTCTGCCGACGTTCCCGGCCGCTTCTGTCAGTTCCCGCTCAATGAGCGAATGCACATCTTCATCATCGGGAAGCTCTCCGTGGCCCGAATATTTCTTAACGATCAAAGGAAGCGCCTTCTTCATCGCTCCCAGCTCTTTTTCGTTCAGAATGCCGAGTCTTGAGATCTCTTCGCCCCACGCAAGAGTGAGCCTTGCGTCGAAGGGGAGAAGCCGGATGTCAATGGCAAGCGAGTTATTCACCCGTTTCATTATATCCGAAGGGCTCTCCTTTATTCTCGAACTCCATACGGCCATAAGATCAATCCCTTTTGAACCTGCTGAACTTCGGTGCCTGATATCCCATCTGATGCAGTTCCTTGCCCATCTCAAGAAGGGCCCTTACTTTTATGGGCAGTCCGTAAAGATTGATGAAACCGCAGGCGTCCTTTTGTTCGTATATATCCTCTTTGCCGAAAGTTGCAAGGTCTTCTCTGTAGAGAGAGTAGGGCGACCTTCTTCCTTCCACCATGCAGTTTCCCTTGTAGAGCTTGACCCTTGCGTCGCCTGTTACGTTCCTCTGGGTCTCTTTGACGAAGGCGTCGAGGGCCTCTCTTAGAGGCGTGAACCAGAGACCGTTGTAGATAAGCTCGGCATATTTTGGCGCGATCGATTCCTTGTAGTGCATCGTTGCGGCATCAAGGACGAGCGACTCCACCTCTTTGTGCGCGGCGCAGAGAATGGTCCCGCCCGGTGTTTCATAAACGCCCCTGGATTTCATGCCGACGAGCCTGTTCTCGACCATATCGACCCGCCCTATGCCGTGCTTTCCACCTAGTTTGTTGAGTGTTTCCAAAAGCGTTACCGGTTCCATGCCGGTCCCGTTAAGGGCCACGGGAACACCGCTCTTGAACGATATTTCTACCAAACCCGGCTCATCCGGCGCTTTAACCGGTGACACGGTCTTTGAGTAGACCTCATCCGGCGGTGCGTTCCACGGGTCTTCAAGCGCTCCGCCTTCGCTGGAGATGTGCCAGATGTTCGAATCGTGGCTGTAGATCTTCTCTCTCGAAACGGTCAGTTGAATATGCCTGTCTTCGGCATATTTAATAGCATCTTCTCTTGACTTTATGTCCCAGAGTCTCCACGGGGCGATGATCTTCACCGTCGGGTCGAATGCTTTATATGTGAGTTCGAATCTTACCTGATCGTTGCCTTTGCCGGTGCATCCGTGGCAGACGGCATCTGCTCCCTCTTTTTCGACCACATCCATCATCTTCTTTGCGATAAGGGGTCTTGCTATAGCCGTGCCAAGGAGATATTTATCTTCGTAGACGGCGCCGGATTGGATCATCGGGAATACGTAATCCGTTAAGAACTCTTTTTTCAGGTCATCTATGTACACTTTGCTTGCGCCGGAAAGTTTTGCCTTTTCGTGCAGTCCGTTGAGCTCTTCGCCCTGACCAATATCGGCAGTGTATGCGACTATCTCGCAGTTGTATCTTTCTTTTAGCCATGGGATTATTATCGATGTGTCGAGTCCGCCCGAATACGCCACCACCACCTTTTTCACGTTCTGTGTCATTTTTACGGCCTCCTTTTGCATATTATATGCATAAAATATGCATATCTAATGATTAGGTGCATATATATGCATGAATAACCCCTGTCAAGCGCTATTATCTATGGTTATGGGGTCATTAGGGGGTCACCCATTAGCAACGGTGTCAAGTTGAAATAGGGGACCCCATCCGGGCTAATCTGTATTTTCCCACATTTTCAAATTTCCATCATTATCATCGGGCGAAACATAAGCAATGCTGCGTCCGAAAACCCACAAGACAGACTCATTTGGGGTGCGCTGGCTGAATCGTGATAACATTTTGAAATTATTGAATATGAGCGACACGGGCATATTCAAAAGTGTGGCATTCCCGTCGCTTTTGAGTCCGTCTTGTGGTTTTTTGGTTTCGTCTTGTGGTTTGCGTGCTCTATGGATAACTCTCTCCTTCTCATCCTCAATTTAAGCTTAATTTTTTACCCACCTTTAATCGGGGGCAGTATAGAGAGGGCTCAGATTCTCAACTCAGGTTTTTAAGAGTCTTATCGTATGGAGCCTCGGCAATTCCGTTCTCGGTTATGATGGCGGTGATAAGCTCCGCAGGTGTCACATCGAACGCCGGGTTCCTTACATTTACGTGCGAAGGGGTTATCTGCTGATTTAAGATGTGGGTCACTTCGTGCGCGTCCCTTTCTTCTATGGGGATCTCCCTGCCGTCCTTCTTTGTCAGGTCTATGGTCGAAGTAGGCGCCGCAACATAGAAAGGTATATTGTGATACTTTGCAAGCACCGCAACGGGGAAGGTCCCTATCTTATTTGCGGTGTCGCCGTTGGTGGCTATCCGGTCGGCACCAACTATCACCTTGCTTATATTTTCGTTGCGCATCATGTAGCCGGCCATGTTATCGGTAAGGACGGTAACGTTCATGCCGTGTTTCTGGAGCTCCCACGCGGTGAGGCGCGCCCCCTGCAAAAGGGGCCTCGTCTCATCGGCATATATATGAAGCGTCTTTCCGTCCTCCTGTGCCGCGTAAAGAACGGAGAGGGCGGTTCCAGTGCCCGCGGTTGCAAGGGCCCCGGCGTTGCAATGTGTAAGAACGTTGTCGCGGTCCTTAAAAAATATCTTGCCATTATTCCCTATCTTTTCGCAGGCATCCACATCTTCCTGAAATATCTTCAACGACTCGTCCTTGAGTCGCTGTTTCAATTGATCAACGGACATCTCCTTGTGAAGGAGGCAGACCGCCTTCATCCTTTCGGTGGCCCAGAAAAGATTTCTGGCGGTAGGTCTTGTGGAATCGATCACCTCGCAGATCCTGACTATCCTTTTATAGAATTCGTCGAACGTCTTGACGGCGCTTCCCATGGCGCCTAAGGCAACTCCCATGGCACCTGCAACGCCTATGGCCGGGGCCCCCCTTATCACCATGTGCTTTATGGCGTCCGCCACGGCCTTATAATCACCGTAGGTGTTGTAGACCTCCTGCAACGGAAGCTTTCGCTGGTCTATCATTATTACCTTGTCGTCCTTCCATTCGATTGTTCTTATTATGGGCATATTTTTATCCTAGTTTCCTTTTCAATATCTCGTTCACCACTTTGGGGTTAGCCCGGCCCTTGGTCGCCTTCATTGTCTCACCTACAAAGAACCCGAAGAGCCCCGCTTTTCCCGACCTGTATTTTGCAACACTGCCGGCATTATTTGCAAGGACCTCGTCTATTATCTTTTCTATGGCGGATGTGTCCGACACTTGCGCAAGGCCCTTTTCTTTTATCACCTCTTCGGGCTTTCTGCCGGACGCATGCATCTCTTCAAAGACCGTCTTGCCTATCTTGCCGCTTATCGCTCCGGTCTCTACCATCTCCACAAGTTTTGCAAGCGCCTGAGGCTTTATCTTGCATTCGCTAAGATCTGCCTCACCGTTCTTAATTTCGCGCAGGAGCTCGGTCATTATCCAGTTCGATATCTTCTTGGGTGAATTAAAATTCTTTATGGTCTCTTCGTAATAATCGGCAAGTGCTTTATCTTGCGTCAGGACGTTCGCATCGTATTCGGGTATACCCAAGTCCTTCACAAACCGGGCCGCCTTTGCCTCTGCCAGTTCGGGAATACCCTTTTTGACCATCTCGATCCATTCGTCGGTGATAATAAGTGGGGGCAGGTCCGGCTCGGGAAAGTAGCGATAGTCGTGCGCCTCTTCTTTGGAACGCATCGATTCAGTAACCCCTTTTCCATCGTTCCAGAGAAGAGTTTCTTGTATTACCTTGCCGCCGCCCTCCAGGACCTTTGTCTGACGCCCTATCTCAAAGTTGAGCGCGCGCTCGATAGCCCTAAATGAGTTCATGTTCTTGAGCTCTGTTCTGGTGCCGAACTTATCTGAACCCTTCGGCATTATGGATATGTTCGCATCGACCCTAAATGAGCCTTCCTGCATGTTCCCGTTGCATATTTCGAGGTACATAAGGATATTCCGAAGCGCCTTGAGATAGGCTATAGCCGTGGCCGGCGAGCGCATGTCCGGGCCTGAAACTATTTCGATGAGCGGAATAGAACTTCGATTGTAATCAACATGACTGGTCTCGGCGTTCCCGGTTTCGTGGAGGAACTTTCCGGCATCCTCTTCCATGTGAATGCGTGTGATGGAAATGCGCCCCCCGTTTGGGACATTTATAAAGCCATGTTCGCAGAGGGGCTTATCATGTTGCGATATCTGATATCCTTTAGGGAGGTCGGGATAAAAATAGTTCTTTCTGGCGAAGATGCTCGTGTTGTTGATGCGGCAACTCGTGGCAAGGCCGGCCCTGACCGCAAATTCCACCGCCGATGCGTTGACAACCGGGAGGGCACCGGGTTGGCCGGTGCAGACGGGGCAGATGTGCGTGTTTGGTTCGGAGCCGAACGAGGTCCTGCACGAGCAGAACATCTTGGATTCTGTTAAAAGTTGCGCGTGGATCTCAAGTCCTATTACTGTCTCGTAGCTCATATTTGCCGAAGCAGGAAACAAGATGCATGAAGCAGGAATTTATCTTGCTTCTTGCCTCCCGCCTCCTGCCTCATAATTATATCCCACCCTTAAAATAGTCTCTTCGTCAAAATGCCTGCCTATTATCTGCATCCCTATCGGCAACCCCAGCTTGTCCTTTCCGCACGGCATCGACATGGCGGGGAGCCCCGCCAAATTCACCGGTATCGTGAATATATCCGAAAGATACATCTGCAACGGATCGTCCGTCTTTTCGCCGAGCTTAAAGGCCGTTGTGGGGGTCGTGGGCGTCATTATAACATCGACCCTCTGGAATGCTTCCGTAAAATCTTTGGTTATCAACGTGCGCGCACACTGCGCCTTTCGATAGTAGGCGTCATAATAGCCGGAAGAGAGGACGTAGGTCCCGACCATTATCCGGAGTGTCACCTCCGGGCCAAAACCTTCGGCGCGGGAACGTTCATAGAGCTCTTTTATGTCTTTTACATCTTTCGCGCGCCTTCCATAACGAACGCCGTCAAAACGCGCAAGGTTCGCGCTACATTCGGCGGGTGCGATTATGTAATAACATGCCAGAGCATGATCCGTGTGAGGAAGCGATATTTCCTTCACCTCCGCCCCCATCTTTTTCAGTTCTTCAATAGCGGATTTAACCGAAGATCCGATCTCTTCAGAGAGGCCCTTAATAAAATATTCCTTCGGAACGCCTATCTTGAGGCCTTTAACGTCTTTTTTTAGGGCAACGGTGTAGTCGGGAACGGGCCTATTGACAGATGTTGCATCTTTCGGGTCGTGGCCGGAGATGGTTTCGAGCATTATCGCCGCATCTTCTACATTTGCCGCCAGAGGTCCTATTTGGTCGAGCGATGAAGCAAATGCGGTGAGACCGTAGCGGCTGACGCGGCCATAGGTAGGTTTTAGCCCAACAACTCCGCACATGGCGGCCGGCTGTCTTATCGAACCGCCGGTATCCGTGCCTAAGGTCGCTATGCATTCTCCAGCAGCTGCCGCCGCAGCGCTCCCGCCGCTCGAGCCTCCGGGTATCCTTGTTTCGTCTATCGGGTTCTTAACGGGGCCAAAGGCCGAATGTTCGTTGGATGAGCCCATCGCGAACTCGTCCATGTTAAGCTTTCCCAAGATAACGGCGCCGGCCGTTTCAAGTTTTTCCACAACGGTGGCGCTGTAAGGTGCAATATAGTTTTCAAGTATCTTTGAACCGCAGGTGGTCTTGACGCCCCTTACTGTCAGCAGATCCTTAACGCCTAAGGGAATGCCGGTGAGGGGAAGCGCATTTCCTTCTTTTATTCTTTTGTCTGCGGCCTCGGCCTGTACAAGCGCCCTCTCTTCGCAGACGGTGATGAATGTGTTGAGTTTGGAGGTCTTCGCCTTATTCAAGTGTTCTTTGGTAAGCGCAACAGAGGTCGTCTCGCCCTTGATCAGTCTATTATGTATCTCTCTTATTCCCATATCAACTTAGTCAACTCTCTTCTATCACCTTCGGCACTTCAATAAGCCTTCCTTCTTTTGCCGGGGCGTCCTTTAAGATATCGTCGGCTGTCTTGAAATCTACCGCCTTATCTTCGCGAAGGGTCATCGACACGTTCGCTATCGCGTGAGATGTCGGTTCAACGCCCTTGGTGTCCAATTTATCCAGTTTTTCCACGTAATGGAGGACGCTTGCGAATTTTTCGGTATATTTTTTGAGCTCGATCGGCGAAAACTTGAGGTTTGCAAGCCCCGCCACGTGTTCAACCGTCTCTTTGCTTATTTTTGACATGCGAGCAGTTTCGCTAACATACAAGCTAAAAGTTTACAATAAATTTGATATGTGCTAAACAAGTAACATCCGTTCATGGTGAGCGTGTCGAACTATGAACGGATCATCCTTCGACAAGCTCAGGATGAGCGAGGGACTATGGACATTACACAATTGCCACCGTGGTTCGCATATCTGGTGGCTGGAATATTCGGTGCATGTGTTGGAAGCTTCTTAAACGTCTGCATCTACAGGCTCCCTTTAGGAAGATCGGTAGTTGCGCCGCGCTCTCATTGCCCGAGATGCCACAAACAGTTAAGCTGGTACGATAACGTGCCGCTCCTTAGCTATATTGTCCTTCAGGGGCAGTGCCGCCACTGTCAATCAAAGATCTCGCTACGCTACCTAATAGTTGAACTCTTGACGCTTTTCCTTTCTGTGGCCACATATTTTCACTTTCAGAGCATCCCGCAGTATCTGATATATTTCTGCTTCCTTGTAGCCCCTTTGATAGTCGTTACCTTCATAGACCTTGAACACAGGCTCATTCCCGACGTCATATCCATTCCCGGAATAGCCGCCGGGGTCATGGCAAGACTTGCCTTCATGCATGGACCCGTAACCCCCGTTTTAGTTGATATAATCCTGGGCATACTGGTCGGCGGAGGGTTCCTCTGCCTGGTCGGTCTTGGATATGAATGGCTCAAAAAACAGGAAGGTTTGGGGGGAGGGGACGTAAAACTTGCCTGCATGCTCGGGGCCTTCTTTGGGTGGAAAGCCATTATTTTCATACTACTTGCAAGCTCCATGCTCGGTTCGATAGTTGGCCTCACCCTAATGTTAGTCTTTAAGAAAGGCCTTAAATACGCAATGCCCTTCGGCCCTTTTTTAGTGGCCGCCGCCTATATTTATCTCTTCTTTGGAGAAAAGATCCTCAATTGGTATTTAGGTCTATTTTAGTTAACTGGTTATAATTGTTAATTATATAAATACTAATTATATACAATTATATATTAATTATAGTAACAGGTTGAAAATTGAAGAAAATTCTTGCAACATATATTCAAAATCTGTATTATGCCCATCATTCAGTCTGTGAGGTGATGCCCATGAAAAATAATGTCAGGAAGATCCGCGAAGATCTTTTGGTCAGTAAGGCAGAACTGGCAAGAAAGGCCGGTATCTCCGCGCTCACGATAGACCGCATTGAAAAGGGTATGCCATGCCGCATGGATACCATGAGAAAGATCATTTTAGCCCTTGGGCTCACCTTAAAGGACAAAGAAAAGGTTTTTCCGCCAGTCTAAACCAGATGTATAATCGCAAAGATCATTACTATAAGAAAGCAAAGGCCGAGGGCCGCGCTTCAAGGGCGAGCTACAAGCTCGAGCAGATACAGGAGAAGTTTAGGATCGTTCAGAGGAACGATCTCATCTTAGATCTGGGATGCGCCCCAGGTGGCTGGCTTGAAGTGCTTGGAGGAATGGTGGGGTCTAAGGGGCTTGTGGTGGGAATAGACATCCTGCCGATAAGGATAAGCCTTAAACACAACGTTAAATTTATAAAGGGAGATATCAATGACGATGCGGCGATTGATAGTTTAAAAGACATAATTATGTCATCGGTAATCAGTGATCAGTCATCAGCAGATGCAAAAAAGTTACCGATAGCCGATCACCGATCACCGATAACAGGTTTGGTCGATGTCATCGTCTCCGACATGGCCCCCAACACCAGCGGTGTCGCATTCAGGGACTGTTTTCTTTCGTATGAGCTCTGTACCATGGCGCTCGACACCGCCAAAAAGATGTTAAAAGAAGGCGGTAACTTTGCCGCCAAGATATTTCAGGGGAAAGAGGCAGAGGATTTCAAGCGCGACCTGCGCGAGCACTTCAAAAAAGTATCTCAGTACCTCCCCCCTGCCACCCGCGAAGGTTCAAAAGAGATATATATCGTAGCTCTCGGATTTAAATCCAAATAAAAGGGTCGGACCCCTTAGGGGGGGGGTGTTTTAATAAAGTGCCCTTATAAGGTCATTGAGTCTATTATATTTGCGGTGGATAATGAAAATTAGAGGTTATTTGAAAGGAACGATCTTGCACTTGAAAGTATCTCTTTGGTGTTCGTGAGCGCAATTTTCAGTAGCAACGTAACAGGCGGGCGGATGATGAACTTTTTCGGTTCCTTCTTTACAAGGGCTAATATGGTTTCAGGCTTTACGGGAGTCTTGGGGCCGAATTTATAGGCAAAGGTCTTGCCGTCATAGTTAATAGATTCTATCCTTAACTTTCTGGCAAGAAGTCTTATTTCAACAATGCTTAGGAGGTTCTTTGCCAGTTCTGGAATGGGGCCGTATCTGTCTTCCATCTCTTTGGATATCTCGTCCAGATGCTCGTTAGACTCGACACCAGCGAGCCTTCTATAGAGCACAAGCCTCTGTCCCTGATCTTCTATGTAGTCGGTTGGGATATATGCAGGTATGGGAAGCGTTATCTCGATATCTTCCTTTTCATCGTCATCTTTTCCCTGCATGTGGCGGATGGTCTTTTCTAAGAGCTCTGTGTACATCTCATAACCGATGGCGTTTATGTGGCCTGATTGTTGCGCGCCTAATATATTACCCGCGCCTCTTATCTCCAGATCGTGCATGGCTATTTGAAAACCGCTACCAAGCTCCGTGTAACGCTGAAGCAGGGCAAGTCTCTTGTTTGCAATGGGGCTTATCGCCTCGTCGCCGGGTGTCAGAAGATAGGCGTAAGCCTGAATGTTAGAACGCCCGACCCTTCCGCGAAGCTGGTAAAGTTGGGCAAGGCCTAAGGCATCGGCGCGGTTTATAATGATGGTGTTAGCCGATGGCACATCGAGCCCCGATTCAATGATGGTCGTGCAAAGGAGTATGTTCGCTTCTTTTTCAAGGAACTTTATCATTACATCTTCCAGATCATCCTCTTCCATCTGGCCGTGACCGACGACGACCTTTGCCTCGGGTACGAGTCTTACGAGCAGTTCGTGCATCTTTTCTATCGATTCGACCCTGTTGTGGACAAAAAAGATCTGACCTCCGCGGGAGAGCTCCGCCATAATAGCTCCGCGAATAAGGGTCTCTTCGAACTCGGCGACATATGTCCTGATGGCAAGGCGGTTCACAGGCGGCGTATTTATTATGCTGATATCACGAATGCCGGATAGCGACATGTGAAGAGTCCTTGGAATTGGGGTCGCCGACATCGTTATGGTGTCGACGGAGACGCGAAGTCTTTTGATCCTCTCTTTGTGCGCGACGCCAAAGCGGTGTTCTTCGTCGATAACAAGGAGTCCCAGATCCGCGAATTTGATGTCGCGTTGAAGGAGGCGATGGGTGCCGATCACGATATCCACGAGCCCGCGCGAAAGTTCATCGACCACATGCTTTTGCTCCGTTCGCGAGCGGAATCGCGAGAGCATTTCGACACGCACCGGCCAGTTGGCAAAGCGGCTCATGAAGTTCTCATAGTGCTGGAAGGCAAGAACCGTTGTGGGGACGAGTATTGCCACCTGCTTCTTGTCGGCCGCCGCCTTGAATGCCGCGCGCATGGCAACTTCGGTCTTGCCGTAGCCCACATCTCCGCAAATGAGCCGGTCGGTCGTCTTTTCGTCGGTCATGTCCTTTAATACTTCATCTATGGACCTAAGTTGATCGGGGGTCTCATCGAAGGGGAAGGCCGCCTCGAACTCTTCAAAGAGCTCGTCTCTGGCCGAGAATGCGTAGCCCTTTGCCAGTTTTCGCGTGGCGTAGATCTTTAATAGCTCCATCGCCATCGTCCTTATGGCGGATGTCACCTTTTCAACGGACTTGGACCACCTTGTTCCGCCGAGCTTGTCGAGCGAAACGCCTCCTTCGCCGCCGGCGCCAATGTATCTGCTTATGAGGTTTATCCTCCAGACAGGGAGGAATAATTTATCGTTACCCAAATATTGAAGTTCTAGGAAGTCGTTCTTTGTTCCGGCTATGGTCAGGTTCTTAAGGCCCAGATATCTCCCGATGCCGTGGTCCTTGTGGATGACGAGGTCGTTATCGGTTAGTTGCGAGAAATCGGTGAAGGCCTCAAAGTTCTCCCCCGGAGCCGAGCGTTTAGAGGTCTTGCTTCCGAATATCTCTTCGTCGGTTATTATGGCAAGCTTGTCTTCCTCGGAGACAAAACTGCCCGACAGTTTTCCCAGCGCTATCCATATGTTCGACCTGCCAAGGGTGAGTATCTCGCCGAACGGTCTGTCCGTTATCTCTCCCGCAAGACCCTGCCAGCGGATGAGGTCCAGGAGCCTTTCCGCCTGGGTAGTGGTGTGACAGGTGAGTATTATGCGAAGGCCAAGCTGCTGCCAGCTCTGGATCTTCTTAACTATCGCCGGAATAGCATCTTTTCCAACGGATTGAAGCCGGACGTCGGAGGTCGGAAGTCGGATATCTGACCTAAGATATCTGACCTCTGATTTCTGATCTCCGACATCGGCTTCATATATCATCTCCGGTGCAACTATCCGCTCGATATGCTTCGCGTTCTCTCTGGCTTCGCGGAGTCGTTTGAAGAGTTTGTCTTTTTCTGTGGCGACCTCTATATCGTCATAAATATAGATGCCGGAGTTCTTCGGCAGCTGTTCGCTAAGTCCCGAGACATGGTCATAGAATAACGGCATCAGCGTCTCTGTCGCCTGCGCATAGAAGTTGTGCTCTATCCCTTCGGCAAATTCCCTGCGCTCCGTTGGCTTGATATCGTTCTTGTCGCAAAGGTCCTTGAGCTGGCCAAGGGCCCTTGCCTTTGTCTCATCGTTCAAGACGACGTTCCTTGCCGGCATTATGGCAAATGATGAGATGCTGAAAGATGACCTCTGAGTTACGGCATCGAAGGTCCGAAGCGACGCCACTTCGTCGCCGTCGAGATCTATTCGAACGGGCCTCTCCATGGCGGGGGAGAAGATGTCTATTATACCGCCCCTTATAGAAAAGGCCCCTTCGTCCTCAACGAGCGGCTGGTTGATGTACCCGCACTCGATAAGGAACTTTGAAAGCTCGTCGCAGTCAACGAGGTCATGAAGATATATGGTCTTTTTATATCTTTCGAATATCGAGGGAGGAGGGCACTTTCGGAGGAACGACTGGATCGATGTTGTGAGATAAAGGACGTCGCCGCTGTAGAGTTTATTAAGGATGCGAAGTCGGTCTATCCAGATGTCGGGTTGTGTCGTTAGATGGGTGTAGGGGATGGCGTCCGGTTCGGGAAAAAGGCAGACCTCTCCACCGGCGCGGCCGCTTATGAAGAAGTTGAGGTCGTTCGCAAAGCTCTTTGCCAGGCTTTCCGTCGGCGTTACAACCGCTATCGTCCTCTTCGGTTCCCGTGCTATCTCTTTCGCTAATCTATATGCCCTTATGCTCAACTGGGCGAGATCCTACACTATCCTTTCCATAATGTCCAATATACAACTGATTTTTCAGGGGTGGGTAGGGTGTTTGAGCGACCGGTGGTAGGAATTTGCTCAAACGCCGCAAATCCGGCACCTAGGGCCGCTCGGCCATGGCATTTATGAAAGGGCGGCCGATGCCATGTCCTCCGCGACGTCGCTCTCACACCTCACCCGCCCCTTCAAAATGTAGTTGTCGTTGAAAGATCAGTAAGAGGGGATGGGATGTCTGTCGAGGGGCATCTGAGGATGACGCTATCTAAGCCATACGATAGATGCGGCGTCCGAAGCTGCAGGCGTTTTGCGGCGCCTGAGCAAAACGCCGGACCCGAGATAGACATCCCATCCCCTCTTACTGGTCTTTGATGGTCGTGAAATGGACATTTTGTTGTGCGGCATGTCAAGATGTGGTATTTAAATCGGAGAAATGAGACTGGAACACAGGATCGTGGCGGTGGAGACTCTTGTTAAATGCGGCGGAGGAATGGTGGTGGTGGATCGCTCCGAGATAATGGGTCTTTTAAAACTGCCGCTTGCGGGGCTCATGTCCTACGGAAATATCAAAGACGTCGCCAGTGACACCGTTCATCTCAAAAAGGCATGCGCAAAGTTAGGTTCCAGAGTGAGCGATCCGTTCATGGCTCTTTCGTTCCTTGCGCTTCCCGTGATACCGGAGTTCAAACTCACGGACAAAGGGCTCTTTGAGGTATCGATGCAAAGGTTCACTTCTCTTTTAATCTAGACTCGAGCGCCCTTACCTTGTCTTTTAGTTCAAGGATGCGCTCTTCACGCCCCATCGCGGCCTTGTTAAATATCTCGAGCTCGTGTACCCTTTCTTTAAGATCTTCTTCTGCTATTTTACGTTCCGTAATATCCCTAAAATTTCCGATTATGATCTTCTTTCCGTTGGGGAGTATGGTCGTGCTTGCGCTTATCTCTACCGTCACCATCTTTCCATTTCCGGTGATGATATGCGACTCTTCCGGTTTTGCATATCTTGCCTCAATGTGCCGCTTGAACTGTGTCCTGTAATATTCGGCCTCAACAGGCGGGTGAAGTATAGTATGGTCCTTTCCTATCAACTCTTCACGCGTACGCCCGACAAGCGAAAGCCCCGCCTTATTCACGTCAATAAGTAGTCCGGTATCGGCATCGGCAATATAAATGGCGTCGCGGCTCTCTTCGAATATCGTCCTAAAGAACATTTCCGACCGCCCAATTCTCTGGTCGACTTCTTTAGAGTCATCATTGTCTAAAGGCTCGTTTTCCGATGCCATATTTTTACCCCCATATTCCTTCGCCACTATACTCTTCAAAACCTGTCTTGTAAAATGGATTAAGGTTAAAATTCTCACGGCAGATTCCATGATCTATTCAGCGGCACTTAATTCTATTCAGCGGCACTTAATAGTGAAGCAATCGTCATCACGATGGATTCTCATTTTAAAGACCTGTCAAACGTCCAGTTTATCTCTTGACTGCAATAACTTGAGCATGTTAGCAACCCCCTCGCAGGGGACGCACACTTAATTCGCAACGTTAAACGTTCAATTGTTAATTAAGTGTGTCTCCCCGGAGGAGATAGAAATGGTGGACATGGATAAGATTGTAAGTCTTTGTAAACGAAGGGGTTTTATATTTCAGAACTCCGAAATTTACGGCGGTATTAACGGGTTCTGGGATTACGGGCCGATAGGGGCCGAACTCAAGAGAAGGATACGCGATTCTTGGTGGAAGAACATGGTCCAAGAACGCGAAAATGTGGTCGGTATCGACACATCTATCATAGCGCATCCCCAGACATGGATAGCCTCCGGACACGTTTCAAGTTTCTCTGACCCGATGGTCGACTGCAAGAAGTGTAAAAAACGTTATCGCGCGGACGATGTCCCCGAGAGTAAAAAATACAAGAAGGGGACGTGTCCCGAATGTGGCGGCGAGCTTACCGGGGCCAAACAGTTCAACTTAATGTTCCAGACGCACGTCGGCGCCTCCGAAGATTCCAAATCGCTCGCATACCTAAGACCCGAGACCTGTCAGTCCATATTCACACAGTTCAAGAACGTCTGCTCCGTTAGCAGGGTAAAGATGCCTTTCGGTATCGCTCAGATAGGGAAGGCGTTCCGTAACGAAATAACTCCGCGCAATTTCATCTTTCGCTCGCGCGAGTTCGAACAGATGGAGATGGAGTTCTTCTGCCACGAAAGCGAGTCCGAAAAATGGTTCGAATACTGGGTGAAGGAACGTTTCAACTGGTTCTTAGGTCTTGGCATAAAGAAAGAGAGTCTAAGTCTGCGTCCCCATAGCCATGATGAACTGGCGCACTACGCAAAATCCTGCACGGACGTTGAGTTCGAGATGCCGTTCGGAGTTTCCGAAATGGAAGGCATCGCCAACCGCGGAAACTACGACCTCTCGCAACATATAAAAGAGAGCGGCAAGGACCTTTCATGGTTCGATGAACAGGCAAAGGAGAGATACGTCCCCTCCGTCATCGAGACATCCGTTGGAGTCGATAGAACTCTGCTCGCCATACTAGTAGATGCCTATCGCGAAGAAGAAGTAAAGGGCGAGACAAGGGTGGTGATGGGATTTCATCCCTCGATGGCTCCCTATCAGGTGGCTGTATTTCCGCTTTCGGACAAGATATCCGAACCCGCTCGCAAGATAGAAAAAGAGACAAGAAAGTATTTCGTCTCCGATTTTGACAGCGCCGGTTCGATAGGCAAGCGCTACAGAAGGCAC
Source organism: Deltaproteobacteria bacterium CG11_big_fil_rev_8_21_14_0_20_49_13 (assembly GCA_002796305.1). NCBI lineage: Bacteria > Deltaproteobacteria > Deltaproteobacteria bacterium CG11_big_fil_rev_8_21_14_0_20_49_13. The sequence continues at coordinate 33,974 of PCWZ01000088.1, read as the reverse complement.
GACGAGATAGGAACTCCCTTCTGCGTCACCTACGATTTCCAGTCCGAAGAGGACCACGCGGTGACCGTTCGCGACCGCGACAGCATGGTGCAGGAGAGGGTGGCTATGGAGAACGTTGTGGAGTATTTAAAAAATAAATTCAAACTATAAATGACTAATGGGCACCTCTAAAAACCTACTTACTCTGTCATTGCGAGCCCCGAAGGGGCGCGGCAATCTCTAAGCAAACGCTTGATTTATGGAGATTGCTTCGTCGCCTGCGGCTCCTCGCAATGACACATCAAGGGGTTTTTAGAGGTGCCCTAATGTCCAAGTTGCAATGACGAATGAATGTCCAATGAGTCAATTCCCAATTGGTCATTGAGGCTTGGAATTTCATTCGACATTGGGTTTTGGTGATTGAACACTCAAGCCTAAACAAAGGAGAAAGATAAAATGACCAAGAAATATGTATATCTTTTCGGACCCGGAAAGGCCGACGGTAACACGAAGATGAAGGACCTCCTTGGAGGAAAGGGCGCGAATCTGGCCGAAATGGCGAACTTAGGGATACCTGTTCCTCCGGGATTCACCATCTCCACCGAAGTTTGCACGGAATATTACAACAACGACCATCAGTTCCCGAAGGGCCTCGATAAAGAGATAAAGGAAGGCGTTGAGTTCACCGAAAAGAAGATGAACGCAAAGTTCGGCGATACTCAGAACCCTCTTTTATTGTCCGTCAGAAGCGGCGCACGCGCCAGCATGCCGGGCATGATGGACACGATATTAAATCTCGGTCTTAACCCCGAAACTCTTCGCGGTCTTGCCGAGCGCACGGGAAACGAACGCTTTGCCTACGATGCCTACAGACGTTTCATCCAGATGTATTCGGACGTTGTTCTTGAGATAGACCGCGAACATTTTGAACATATAATGGATGCGGTGAAAAAGGCGAAGGGCGTTAAGCTCGACACCGACCTGACCGCAGAGGACTTAAAAGACCTCTGCCAGAAGTTTAGGACCTTAGCTCAGGAGAGACTCGGCCGCGCGTTCCCTGATGACCCTTGGGAACAACTTAACGGAGCCATAGGGGCGGTCTTTCGTTCATGGATGAACAAACGAGCCATCGAATACAGGCGTCTTAACAATATACCGGCCCACTGGGGTACGGCAGTCAACGTTCAGGCGATGGTCTTCGGCAATATGGGCGATGACTGCGCCACCGGTGTTGCATTTACCCGCGACCCTTCGACGGGAGACCACAAGTTCTTCGGTGAATATCTTGTGAACGCGCAAGGAGAAGATGTGGTTGCCGGTATCAGAACGCCTCAGCCTATCAATCTGGTCGGCAAAAAGAACGACACAGAGAGGTCGTTGGAAGAGGTGATGCCAAAGCTCTACGCTGAACTCGAAAAGATATATCAGAAGCTGGAGGAACACTACCGCGACATGCAGGATATCGAATTCACCATCCAGCAGGGGGAATTGTGGATGCTCCAGACCCGTAACGGTAAGCGCACGGCAAGGGCCGCCGTTAAGATAGCGGTCGATATGATGAACGAAGGCCTTATCTCCAAAGAAGAGGCTATTCTCAGAGTAGAGCCCGCTCAGCTGGACCAGCTCCTTCATCCGATGATAGACCCGAACGCCAAAAAGGAAGTTGTCGCGAAGGGTCTTCCCGCTTCGCCAGGCGCGGCAGTTGGGCGCGCAGTATTCACCGCCGATGAGGCACAAAAGTGGACCGAGAACGGTGAAAAGGTGATATTGGTCCGTCTGGAAACGTCGCCTGACGATATTCACGGCATGAACGTGGCACAGGGCATACTCACGGCGCGCGGCGGAATGACGAGCCACGCGGCAGTTGTTGCCAGAGGAATGGGCAAGTGCTGTGTTGCCGGCTGCGGCGATATTACGGTAGACGTTAACAAGAAAGAATTTCACACGAAGTCCATGTCATTCAAAGAGGGGGACTGGATAACGCTCAACGGAACGACCGGCGAGGTGCTTAACGGCAAGGTTGGGACTGTTGAACCGGAACTTACCGGCGAGTTCGGCATTCTCATGGACTGGGTAGACAAGATCCGCAGGCTCCGCGTTCGCACGAACGCCGATACTCCGCACGATTCCGAGGTTGCCTTGAAGTTCGGCGCCGAAGGGATCGGCCTCTGCAGAACCGAACACATGTTCTTTGATCCGGAACGCATTGATGCCATGCGCGAGATGATAGTTGCGGGCGATGTCGATCTGCGAAAGAAGGCGCTAAAGAAGCTCCTTCCATATCAAAAGGGAGATTTTAAAGGGATATTCCGCGCCATGAAGGGTCTGCCGGTCACGGTAAGACTCCTCGATCCTCCGCTACACGAGTTCCTGCCTCACAAAGAATCCGAAATAATCGACCTTGCGAAGAAAATAGGGCTCACACCTGAAAAGCTTCGCGAGAAGGTGTCGGCGCTCCACGAGTTCAACCCGATGCTTGGGCACCGAGGCTGTCGTCTTGGCGTTACTTACCCCGAGATCTATGCCATGCAGGCGCAGGCCATCATGGAGGCGGTCTGCGAGCTCAAGAAGGAAGAGAACATCAATTCAAAACCCGAGATCGAAATTCCTCTGGTCTCTCACGTGAACGAGCTCAAGTTCCTGCGAGGCGTCTGCGAAAAGGTCGCGGAGGAGGTAATAGCCCGCACAGGCACCAAGGTCCCATATAAGATCGGTACGATGATAGAACTTGTTCGCGCCGCAATAACCGCGGACGAGATCGCTCCGTTCGCCGACTTCTTCTCTTTCGGCACGAACGATCTTACACAGACCACGTTTGGGCTTTCGCGCGACGACGCCGGAAGGTTCTTGAAAGAGTACGTAGAAAAGCATATACTCCCCGACGACCCGTTCGTTACTATCGATCAGGGCGGCGTTGGCAAGATAATGAAGATAGCGATAGAGCTCGGGCGCAAGGCGAAGCCCTGCCTTGAGATAGGCATATGCGGTGAACATGGCGGCGAGGCGCAGAGCGTAGTGTTCTGTCACCAGATAGGGCTCGATTTTGTGAGTTGCTCGCCTTATCGCGTGCCCATCGCGCGTCTTGCGGCGGCCCAGGCGGTGCTGAAGGAAAAGGGAGTGACGGCATCGGAGACTAAATAATAATGAAGACAACTGAGGTAGGAATCAGGAAGCAGGAAACAGGAAAGACCATGTTGCATTTTATCATGCTTCTTGCCTCCTGGCTCATGTTCTTTTCTTCTTGTGCCGGGGACGAGATATTCAAGGAGATCGGCAACAACATCGCGAGCCCGCTTAGCATCAACATAGACTCCGCGACGAAGAGACTCTATCTTGTTAATTCCAATAACACGGTCCTTTACAAGAACGGCTCACTTCAGGTCTATGACCTCGCCGACCCTCTCATCCCGGCTCTCGTAGGCACGGCCCCGACAACCAGCTTCAGCGGACATACCTATTATGATCCTGCGACCAATGTGATATTCGTCGCCAATAGATATTCGTCGAACAATGCCGACCTTGTGGATAATATCATCCGTGTGAATGTAGATGAGGCCTCGGCCGATTTTCTGAAAGTGGAATATTTCGAGGATGGGTCCAATCCGTTCGGGATAGAGCGCGACACATCGAACACCAACGTCTACGTTGCCGCATATAACTCGACCATAGATTATTTTCCGGTGGCGGATCCGGCATCGATGACCCCTATATCGGTCGCCAATCTGGCCCTTTCTGACGGTACCACACTTGGCGGTGCCGATATGCGCGATCTTACGATAATCGGGAGACAGGCCTTCATCACTATTCCAACCGGCGGCATGTTCGTCCTCGATCTTGATGAGAACAATATAGATTATTATGTGAGCGACTTCTTAAGTCCCCGCGCGGCGACCAATGACGAGACCTATGTATACATGACGGACGTGGAGTATATTGACGACCAATATACCCCGCTCCTTTATGTGCTGGACCCTGCGGCTTTTCCACCGATAACCGGAAATACGACGGCGACCGTTATGTCCAAGGACGATGCCGGCGTGGTAGTTACATCGATCGGCGTCGGCGCCGATTCCAACGCGGACCCCCAGGAGATGGTCATTGCCACCGATTATATCTTTGTGACGAATACCGGCGACAATTCGGTATCAGTCATAGGCATTCCCGGATATGTCCGCGGGGCCGACATAACCGTAGGTAGCCAGCCGTTCGGCATGGGTCTTTACAGTCCCCCCCCGGCCGGTGTTGACGCTTATTTATATGTAGGGAACATAGATGATAACACGATCTCCATCATCGACATGGCAACCTTGACCGTGGTCGCAACCATCCCGTAAGCCTTTTTTTTCGCAAAAACTCAATAATATTCTTTACAAATATCATATGGTTAGGCATAATATGTCGCATTATGCGCTTAAAATCATTAGAGCTTATAGGCTTTAAATCCTTTGTTGATAGAACAGTAATAACCTTCGATGCGGGCATCACGTCCGTAGTCGGACCCAACGGTAGCGGGAAATCTAACGTAGTGGATTCTATCCGCTGGGTCATGGGAGAACAATCTGCAAAACACCTTCGCGGCCACGACATGAGCGACGTCATCTTCAACGGAAGCGAAGCCCGCCCTGCAACAGGCATGGCAAGCGTGTTTCTCACGTTCGATAACGCTGACGGGCGCGCGCCGGCGGAATATGCAAGTTACTCCGAGATAACCATCGGCAGAAGGCTCTACCGTTCCGGCGAAAGCGAATATTACATCAATAAGGTTCCCTGCAGACATAAGGATATCATAGAGTTCTTTCTGGGAACAGGCGTCGGCACCAAGGCCTACTCGATCGTCGAACAGGGGCAGGTGGAGCGAATCGTTTCGGCAAAGCCCGAGGAAAGGCGCTCTCTGCTTGAAGAAGCGGCCGGCATATCCAAGTTCAAGATGCACCGCGATTCGGCGCTAAGAAAGATCGAGGCGACGAAACTGAACCTTGCGCGTCTTGCCGACATCATCTCCGAGCTCGAATCTCAAAAGAACTCGCTGTCACGTCAGGCAAAGAAGGCGGAGCGTTACAAGATATTTGCGGATGAGCTCAAGAAACTTGAGCTCTCTCTCGCATCTTATCAATACAAGACATGGTCCGAAGAACTTTCGGTCCTGCGAACGAAGCTCTCTTCCCTTTCGGAAGACGAGGCCTCCAGGGGAGCATCTGTTTCAAACGAAGAGACCTCCATCGATTCAATGAGGCTGGAGCTTACCGAGACCGAAAGAAGACTGAACTCGCTTCAGGAACGCATCTACGAACTTCAGAACAGGATGCGTCTCAATGAGGCCGAGGTAAAGTTCAAGACAGAATCACTTTCACAGTTAAGAACAAGATGCGAGGACGACAGTCAGGAGATAACCGAACTGAAGGGAAAGCTTGAAACGTTCACAAGCGAACTGAGCGGTGTGAACGGGTCCAAGGTCAACGCGGACATCAAACTTGCGTCGTTCGAAGAGACCGTGGCATCCATCCAGGAAAGGGCCGCCGCTCTCACATCTGAGGTCGACGCCACAAATTCTTCGATAGAATCCTTCAGACAGGAGGTCGTTCTCAGCATCAGGGCGATATCAGAATCAAAGGCCCGTCTTGAGCAGATAGACAAGCAGGATGCCGATATTGCGGGCGCCATTGCCAGGAACCAGACCGAGATAGACACGATAGATAAGAAGGTGTCCGAGCTTGAAGGCGGAATGGTTCTTGCCGAGGGTGCGCTTACCGACATGAAGGGGACAAAAGAGGGGATATCGCAGGAGATGTCCGCCCTTGAGAATAACAACCAGAAGATAAAGAACGAAGTTCTTCATAATGAAGCGAGCTTGAACGATATCAAACAGATGTTCTCATCGAAGAGTTCGCGTCTTGTTTCGCTTGAGGAATTAAGCAAGAACTTCGAAGGCTATGAAGACGGCGTCAGGGCGGTGCTTAAGAGAAAGAACGAGGCGGTCGAAGGTGAGTTCTCCGGCGTGTTCGGCACGATAAGCGAGGTGATAGAGACGGAGCCTGCCTACGAAGCCGCGGTCAGCGCCGCGCTTGGCGGAAAACTTCAATACGTCGTCGTTAAGTCATATCAGGAAGGCGTTGCGGCGATAGATTATCTAAAGACCGCATCTGCCGGAAGGTCCACGTTCGTTCCTCTTGAGGTCAGAGAGAGCGTCGATGCATCACCCATGCCGACGGGCGAGGGAGTAATGGGGCCTCTTCTTGATCACGTTAAATTTACGGACGATTATCAAAAGATAGGGAAGTATCTTTTTAACGACATAGTCCTGGTCTCGGACCTCGATAAGGCCCTTGGCGTCTGGCAGGGGAACGGCCACAGCAAGACCCTTGTGACGCTCGACGGCGAAATGGTCGATCCTTACGGCGTTGTCTCCGGCGGTAGCGGGAGCGATTCTTCGCGCCAGTTCCTCGCCCAAAAGCGCGAGATAGGCGAGCTTAAAGGAGAGACGGCGCGCCTTGGAGAAGAGATAGATTCAAAGAACGAGCTTGTGTCGGACCTGCGCAGACAGGTCCAGGTGAACGAGGCCCGCCTTTCTCAGCTCAAGTCGGCCATTCATCAGTATGATGTCGATTTCGTCCACAAAGAGCGCGACGTTCAGGGGATCATGCAACAGATCTCCAACTGGCGCAAGGACAGGGACAGGCTGACGGTTGAAACTGCCGCCCTTGCAGAAAAGAAAGAACTTGCCGCGCATGAGAGAACGACCCTTACTTCAAAGGTCGCCGAGGCGGAAGAGAAACAGCGCATCCTCGAGTCCGATATTACAAGATTGACGGCAGAGGTCGAAGAGAAGAGAAATTCGTTAGGTCTTGTCTCTGACGAACTTACCGCCAAGAAAGTTCAGCTGGCCGCAAGTCAGGAACAGAGCCTCTCCCTTGAGAGAGAGACAAAAAGACTTTCGGAGTCCATTCATGATGTTAACAACAGTATAGCCTCAAAAAAGGCCGACATTGTAGAAGCTAATATTGAGATAGAACAGAACACCGAGACCCTTGAGGCGGCAAAAGAAGAGATAGGCATATTAGTTAAGGATATAGAGGTCTCGGGGAAGGAACAGACCGAACTAAAGCTTGCATACGACAGGTCGCTTGAAGACCTAAGGAACAAAGAGGTCGGCCTAAGGGAGCTTCGTAAGACCTTTGAGGAAACGAAGAACTCCATCTACGAACTGAAGTTGCAGGAGACAAAGTCGACCGAACGGGTTTTCTATCTCGAACGCGAGATGCAGGAAAAATATCATACGGATCTTGCCACAAAGTTCTGCGGTTACGATATCGAGTCGTGCAGGGAGTTCTTTGGCAAGGAAGAGATATCGACCGTTTCCGAGCTTTCAGAAAAGATATCGGTGCGTGCAACGGAGCTGAAGGACAAGATAGAAAAGATAGGCGCGGTAAATACCGACGCCATAGGCGAATACGAAGGTATCGCCCAGCGCTACGAGTTCCTCACGAAACAGTCGGAAGACCTGAACTCTTCTATAGAATCTTTGCAAAAAGCCATCATCAGGATAAATAGGACATCTAAGGAAAGGTTCGTTGAGACCTTCAATGCGGTCAATGAACGCTTTAAAGCGCTCTTTCCCAGACTTTTCCACGGCGGCGGAAGGGCAGAACTCATCCTTATAGACAATGAAAATGTGCTTGAGAGCGGAATTGACATAATAGCCCAGCCTCCCGGAAAGAAGCTTCAGAACGTCAGCCTCTTGTCCGGCGGTGAAAAGGCGCTCGTTGCCACCACCTTCATATTCTCAATATTCCTCATCAAACCGTCGCCTTTCTGTCTGCTCGACGAGGTCGATGCGCCGCTCGATGATGCCAATATCGACCGCTTCAACCAGCTCGTGCGCGAGATGAGCCGGCTTTCACAGTTCATCATGATCACGCACAACAGGCGCTCGATGGAACTTGCCGACACTCTCTACGGCGTTACCATGGAAGAACCGGGCATTTCAAAGATTGTCTCTGTTAAATTGGAACAGCAGGCGGCCTAACGAGATGTCTAATGTTCTATCTTATACGTTCTTTTGGAGCATCTTTGCGCGCTCTTTTGAGGTTTCAAGCCTTACGAGGTATGCCTTGTTCTTGGGGCAACGCGCTGACTCTTTATCGATCTTTGCCATGCGGGCCTTTAGATATTCCTTAACATGTTGTTTATAGGCGGCTTCAAAGGCCTTTGCTCCCTCTTTTGAGGTTCTTTTGGTCTTTTTTGCCTTGTGCTCCGGATTTGCCTTTAAAAAATCGGCCCAGGTATATTTTTTGCTTAACGACATATGGTGCTTCCTCCTTGAGAATTTAAGGGCCGTAACTACAGGAAATATGCCCTACAAGTCAAGCAAAACCCTAAGTGCCGTTTCCGGTACATTCACCTCCAGCAGCTTCTGGCGGGAGGCGCGGCCGGCCTTTATGGTGATGGCGGGCCCTGGGATGTCAAGCTTTTTGGCCAGAAATGCGATAAGCGCTTCGTTCGCCTTGCCGTTGACCGGCGGAGCCTTTAGTCTTATCTTGACCGCGTCGCCGTGACGGCCGACTATTTCGTTCTTTTTTGCCCCGGGTTGTATGTGGACCTTAATAAACATAATTACCAATACCCGGATCCAAATGACAAATGAATATCCAATGAATTAATTTCCATTTGGTTATTTAGTGAGCATGCTTCTTCCGACATCAAAGAGCGTGTTGACCAACATGGTGTCTAATAGAATGAGTATCAGCAATACGACGATGGGCGTAAAGTCTAACCCTGTTCTGTATAGTTTTTGGGGAACGATCTTCCTGCAGATGTTGAATGCGGGTTCCGTTAGGGAACGAATGATCTTTACAACCGGGTTAAATGGGTCGGCATTGACCCACGAGACAATGACCGCCGCGGCGATCACAAATGTATAGATGTTGATGATGAGGCCCAGCATGCGGGCGATCGCTAATACTAAATAACCTAGTGAGTGCATAGATTTTGGTAATCAGTAATCAGTAATCAGTGATCGGTGATTTAGTTCACTGATTACCGATAACCGATCACGTGTTTCGGTTTCCGAATATCGCGGATCCTATTCTTACCATAGTTGCTCCCTCTTCTATCGCTACTTCAAAATCCTGTGTCGTACCCATGGAGAGCTCGGTCAGCTTTTCGGGGTATATATTACGTGAATTTATTTCATCAAGCAAGTCTTTCAATTTCTTAAAATAAGGGCGGCCCGTCTCGGGGTCGGAGGAGAAGGGGGGCATACACATTAAACCGCGGAGTTTGCAGGTTAGCAGGTTGGCAGGCTTGCAGGCTTTAGAAAAGGCGTTAACAAGTTCAAAGACGTTTTCGGGGGATATGCCTGATTTGGAATCTTCGCCGGCAATGTTCACTTCGATAAGAGAGTTGATAACGCGCCTGTCATCCTGAGCCGGCTCAGGTGGCGAAGGATCTCCCTCGTTTCTGAGTATGAGATCCTTCGCTTTGCTCAGGATGGTCTCAAGCAACTCCACCGAATCTATCGTGTGCGTCCAGCTTGCCACCGGCAGGATATATTTCAGCTTGTTCTTTTGCAGATGGCCGATGAAGTGCCACTCGATAGCCGTGCGCCGCGCGTCGTGCGCCGTGCGTGGTGCAACCTCTAACTCCCTGGCCTTATCGCGCAGTTCTTGGGCATAGTTCTCGCCGAAGATAAGTTGTCCGGCATCAACGGCCTCTAAAATATCGGCAACAGGCTTTGTCTTTGAGACCGCAATGAGCCGAACTGAAGATGGATCGCGCCCGGAATTTAAACAGGCGCGGTTAACTTTTTCCCTTACAATCGTAATGTTTTCTTTAATGCCCATGGTTGATAGGCGGCAGTTTAACCTTATTTGTTAAAGTGTCAATTTCTGTTTTTCGATTTAAAAAACAACAATTTTAATAGGTTGCTGACGTGTCAATAAAATGACGATTTTGAAATCGTAATACTTCGATATTGATGATTATTTCAAAAACGTCAACATTCCGACACCCACCGGGTGAGGAAATACCCACTCCCGATCGGGCATAGTGCGTACTGCGTTAGTAACGTCATGTAATAACAACATATTTATATGTCTAATAATGCCCATCTACTCAAATAGTTGGCATGTGGTTTGCAACGCCTAAGGGTGGGGAGGCTCTGTTGGGGATAATCATCAGAGTTAATGATTATGAGACTCAATAATAAAACAAGGCTGGTGGGGATGATAGCGGCGTTCTTGCTCCTCGCCGGTTGTAAGACAGGCATAGACGTGGTTTCTTCACCTGACGAGACGGGTGGCGGAACTACCGCGGTAACAAAGGCGATAACCGGAACGGTCGAACTTCCATCAAGCTTTAGCGTAAGCGCAAATCTTTCAGGGTATAAGGCGGTAGATACATCCGGCGTATCGGCCGTTATCACAAACTTCATCACAGGGGAAGATGTGGGCAGTGTTGCGTTGGCCGAAGATTACACGTTCAGCGTTTCGATGACGGATGAAGTCGTTGCCTCAATGGAGAACCCGTATGGTGCAAGCTCTTATCTCAAAATAAATATAACCGATGGGGATTCCGTGGACCTCGGCAATATTATGGAGGTTTCCAGTCTTGCGGATGCTATAGACACAGGTACGACGGACGTAACAACGACATCCATGCTTGACATGGCGGCGTCTCTTGGCTGTGAAGCGACGGATGAGGCGTGCATAAGAAATGCCCTCACGCTTGCCGGGCAACTTTTCAACAAGAGTGAAGATATAAGCTTGCTTAAGGTGTCGCTCCTCAAGGGGAGCGAGTCCGACCTCACTACTAACTGTCTGAGCCGCGAAGTAAGTACCGTAGGAGCCAAGATGCGCTGGATGCGCGCGATCAAATTCGTAACGGATAAGTGTTTTTCAGAGACGGGAGTTAAATTCGACCAGATAGTTTCGGCAGGAGGATTCGCGGACAAGGATGTCTACAGGCGTAAGTTCTCCACCGGTATGGAGAAAATTGGAGCCGGGGAACAGGCCGGATTCAACCAACTGCTCCGCACTTATTGCGGAGATCTTCTGAAGGTGGACACCGTCCTAGACCTGAGCGGGTCACTCTTTGATCAGGGCGGCGAGATGGGGGATTTTATAAAGGGTTCATTCAAGTCCAGCTCCTTCGATACAGATGATGTTAAGGCCTACGGGGCATCTTTCCGTGAGATGCCACCAGCATATTTTAACGACGCAATGGCGTTTGAACAGAACTATTTTAGGGACCTTCAAACAACGATAGGCGATTTCAAGTCGGGCGGATATATCAATGACATCATAGACGATGAACACAAGGCGGCGATGTTCGTGGGCATGTTCGCCAATGATCAGATGAATTTCAGTGATCCCGCCACCAGATCGTCGTTGATGCAGATGACACACACGTACGTGCCCGTTTCCGGCGCAAGCATGAAAGATAACTATGATTTTGGTACCATTACATCCTATGCGGTGGAGCAGTACAAGGATCAGATGTACGCAGGCAGTATGGACCCCCTGGCGATAAACGAGTCAAATAAATACAACATGCAACAGGGAGAATTTAACGGTCTTTCAGGGGACGACCTGAAGAACAAGGTGGGGACGGTCGTGAACGGCGGTAACGAATGCGAAGTCGAAGCCTGTATGAATCAGATGCAGAATCAGTACGGGGCGGCAGGGGTTGCCGTCAGTCAGATAAACTATGAGCAGTGCATGCAACAGTGCTACGGCGGAGGCGGGGCCAACAGTATAAGCAAAGGAAGCGTATTAAAAGCGAGCCAGTATGCAGCGGCAGATATTTGCGGAGACCAGCAGGGTGATGAATATGTCGGTGGCGGCGGCGGGGTTCTAGGTTGCGGCGGGCAGGGCTGTTCAACCGTCTACCAAGGGGTAGCATGTGATAATGATTCGACATCGTTTACATATGCCTATCTCTTATCGATTAAGGATTTTATTGAAGCTACTGATAGTGACGTCGAGTGTCTTGTCCAGGCAGAATATGATACCAACGGGCCGCATTTGGGTACCAACAATTGTGTCACTATGGCTGTTGCTGCAGCCAATGCAGACGCCTGCACGATTGTTCCTCTTGTCGGTGACGGTGGCGGTGACGGTGGCGGTGAGGCCCTGGTTGGAGACCTGTTGACGCCGAGCGATGAATATATTGCTCTAGCAGGATCTCACATGTCTTTTGATGATCTTAGCGGTACGAACTTTATTATGCTGGATATCATCAAGGATCCGTTGGAAGGAATGGCTGCCCATGAATATAACATGACGCAAGCAAGTAATGTGCTGACAATCACCCCGGTCTCTACGATGAGAGGGATGGATAACGGTAAAAGCTGTGCCGCCTTTAGCGCAGATGACCTCCAGGAGGGCGTAAACTACAATATTATCTTCGTCAGTGGAAGTGGCAGCGATAGAATGAGATTGACTATGACATCGGAAATGGATTGCTATGCGGAGCTGGGCGAGGCGCATGTCACTTATTTTGAGGCGAATTTTCCAGTTAGCGCCGTCGACTATTTTAAAACAGGCAATGCGGATGCGACATATACTATCCAGGCCGAGCTTAACGGTTCTGCCGGAAAACTCGGATACGATCAGCTCAATTATCTGGGATTCAAAGATGTTAATGATGACAGCGTAGCAACATTACGCGATAGCTTCGATTCTGGTGCATGGGTGCGTAGTGGCGATGTTATCAGTAATTGCACGAGTGTAACGTTGCCGGCGAATACGCTCTATCAAGGTGTGGCGTTTCTTGCCTCAAGCGATGACCTGGGTAGAGGCTATTCACTCATTATTACAATTGTAGAAGGCTCCGATGCTTGCGCTGAGTAGGAAAATTATGTGGATGATGGGGTTTGCTCCTGTCCGTCTCTCGAAGGGGTTTCTGGGATAAGATCTCTGGCAAGGGTTTATGGACCGTCTATCATAGGTCGAGGTCTCTTTTTCCCCTTGTCTGATGCTTTAATGGATACGGTTAGTCCTTGTATTTTCTCGTCTTTTCCGCTATAAATCCAAACATATGAGAAAGACTAGCGTTTTTTTTGGGGTCGCTCTTTTCGCATTCATCCTTTCCGCCTGTTTTCATGGGAGACAGTCGACCTCGGTCATCGGTTACAGGCATCAGATGGTCTTTCTTAAAAAGGACCTCTATTATAAGGTCGGAGAGCTTCCCCCTTCATGGAAATGGCTAAAAACGCATACAAAAACGGCTGCCTTTCATAATGAATCTCTTGGCGCGACCATCTCTACCGACGCCTTTTGCGGCTCCTCTTTTGAGGACCTTCCTCTGAAGGTCTTGAACAGCCAGCTCTTTGCAGGGACCACAGACCTTAAGATAAAGAAAGAGACCGAGTTCATGCTCGACGAGCGGGGCGCGCTTAAAACGATATCGACCGGTTCGACCGACGGTGTTCCTTTGAAGTTCGATTCGGTGGTGATCAAAAAGGATAACTGCACGTTCGACTTTATCTATATCTCTCCGCCGGAAAGCTATGCGGACGGAGTTGCGGATTTCGAAACGTTTTATTTAGGCATGTCATTCTGAGGCCACTAGGCCGAAGAATCCCCGTACAACTGTTTGCACGGGAGTCTTAGCTTGCGCTCAGGATGACATAATAAAGAGTGCCCATTAGAGCCACATTTCAGTTGATAGGCGAGCGCTTTCAATCCTTTGCTCTATACATCGGAGGCGTTGCCGGACTTGTATCAAAAACGTTCTCCGCACTCTTCAGGCACAGGCTGAACTTCGGTGAACTTACTTTACAGCTTATGCAGGTCGGCAACAAGTCGCTTTCCATAGTAGGCCTTGTTGCCATATTTACCGGAATGGTATTTGCGCTGCAGTTCTCCGTGGGCCTCGCTCGTTTCGGGCTTCAAATGTATGTCGGGCAGGTGATTGGCGTCGCCATCATGCGCGAGCTGGGGCCGGTGCTTACTTCTCTCATGGTAGCGGCGCGCGTAGGGAGCGGTATCGCCGCCGAACTAGGTTCCATGGTAGTTACCGAACAGGTCCTTGCCATCGAGGCGCTGGGGGCGAACCCGATATCGAAGCTTGTTGTGCCCCGGGTCATGGCATGTGTAATTGCCACGCCCATTCTTTCTTTAATTTCATGTGCTCTCGGAGTTCTGGGAGGCATGGTGATAACCGTAAGAGAGGCGGGCGTCTCTTCCAGATTCTTTATGGACCAGATATGGCGTTCTGTGGTCATGGAAGACCTTGTTTCCGGCATCGGAAAGACCTTCTTCTTCGGATTTTTTGTGGGGATAATAGCCTGTTATGAAGGGCTTAACACCAGGGGCGGAACGGAAGGCGTCGGCGTGGCAACGACCAAGGCGGTCGTATATTCGTCGATATTCATCTTTGTTGCCGACTTCTTTTTGACGAAGATATTCATATTGTTCTACTAAAGTTTATGACGCCAATTATTTCGTTCAAGAAGCTATATAAGGCCTTTGGGAAGAATCAGGTGCTGGAAGACCTTTCGCTCGATATAATCGAGGGGGAGACGACCACCATAATAGGCGGCAGCGGTTCTGGTAAAAGCGTGCTTTTAAAGCTTCTTTTGGGTGTCATTCCACCAGACAGCGGCCATGTTTATTTCAGGGGAAAAGATATCACCAAAATGGATGAGTGGGGGCTTATTGAGGTCAGAAAAGAGATAGGAATGCTCTTTCAGGGGGCGGCGCTCTTTGATTCTCTCACGGTCGCTGAGAACGTTGCCTACCCCGTCAGGGAGCACTTTAAATATCCGGAAGATAAGATCAACAAGATCATAACCGACAAGCTGGAGCTTGTGGGGCTTGCAGATATCCTTAATATGATGCCGGCCGACCTTTCCGGCGGCATGAAAAAACGTGTGGGGCTTGCGCGCGCCATTGCAACCGAACCGGCGGTCATCTTATACGATGAGCCGACGACAGGGCTCGATCCTGCCAACACGATGCGCATCAACAGGCTCATAAGAGAAATTCAAAGAAAGCTTCATGTAACATCGATAGTCGTTACTCACGACATGCAAAGTGCTTTTTTAGTTTCGGATAGAATTGCGATGTTGTATAATAGGCGCATAGAGTTCGTCGGCACTACAGAAGAGGCGAAAAAGTCTTCGAATAGTGTTGTGCAGCATTTTATTCAGGGTTATATCGGGGAAGATAATGATAAATAAGGAAAAGACGCAGATAAAGGTCGGAATATTCATATTTTTCGGGCTCATCTTGGCCATGTATGTAATCTTCATGCTGGGAGGCGAAAAAGAACTCTTTGAATCGCGCTATAAATTAATTGCCAATTTCAGGGATATTAGCGGTCTTAGAACGGGCGCCCCTATTCAGCTCGCCGGTCTTAAGGTTGGTTTCGTTGACCAGGTAAAGTTCCCCGAATCCCTGGCCGCAAAAGATATAATGCTCACCTTGATGATAAGTAAGAAATTTCAGACAAGGATAAGGCAAGATTCCATAGCAACGGTCAATACGCAGGGGCTTTTGGGCGACAAGTTCATCTATATAAGCGTAGGAAGCGAGGACCAGCCTGTCCTTAAAGATAATGATGCCATAGAGAGCAGAGAGACCGTTTCGCTCTACGATTTTGCAGAAAAGAGCAGCGAGATACTTGAAGATGTGAAGAACGCCTCTACCTCCGTTGCCCAGTTCTTTACCGACATGTCATCTTCCAAGAAGGATATGAAAGAGACCCTTCGCTCGATGCGCGATATTTTGGGACAGGTAAAAAGCGGCAAAGGACTGGTTGGAGCAATGCTCTATGACCCAAAAGGTAAAGATGTGGTCTCGGATATAGGAGCCAGCCTCAAGATGTTGCGCGATATAATAGGCAGGGTAGACGACGAAGACAAAAAGACGGCCGCCGTTGGCGGGATACTCAAGAATTTGCGTCAGGCGTCCGATGATCTGAAAGACGTCATGAACAGGATAAACAACGGTCAGGGTACGATTGGTGGCCTTGTCAACGATCCCTCGATCTATAACGACCTAAGGTCCTTGATGGGGAGAGCCAACAGGAATAGATTATTAAAAGCGGTCATAAGGTCCACGTTGGCCGAGAATGACAAGAAGGTAATGGGTAATGAGTGATGGGTTAAACTCATCACATATAACTATTAAGGGCAC
>PCWZ01000088.1:5615-17842 GCA_002796305.1 Deltaproteobacteria bacterium CG11_big_fil_rev_8_21_14_0_20_49_13 | reverse complement strand
GCAATCTCCATAAATCAAGTGTTTGCTTAGAGATTGCCGCGCCCCTTCGGGGCTCGCAATGACAGAGTAAGTAGGTTTTTAGAGGTGCCCTTAAATAAAGGGGGTTGAAAATATGCCAGCACCAACGAAGGTAAAAAAGGACGCGGGTCCAGAGACAAAGAAGGCCGAGCACGACCTGATGGCGATGGTACAGTCGATGCAGGATGTCAACAGCTACCGCGATCTTAACTGGGAGGGCTCTCTTTCCGATTATCTTCACATAGTCGACAAGAACCCGAAGGTGGCAAGAACCGCCTTCCAGCGCGTTTTTGATCTGATACTTACATATGGAACCGAAGAGTTCACAGAGTATAAGAAGAAAATAACCCGCTACAAATTCTTTGAAGATCCGTTCGAGAACGGCAAGGACGCCGTGTTCGGACTCGACGTTCATTTAATGAAGCTCCTTAACGCCTTCAAGGCGGCGGCCCGCCAGTACGGCACCGAAAAGAGGATACTCCTCCTCCACGGGCCGGTCGGCAGTGCAAAGAGCACGGTCGTGAGGCTCATCAAGAAGGGTATCGAGGCATATTCAAAGACACCGGACGGAGCCCTTTACTCATACGCGTGGCTCAAGAACGATCTGGACGATACTCGCGGCATATTCGGTACCGCTAATGAAATAAGGTGCCCGATGCACGAAGAGCCTTTAAGGCTCATACCCCTCGAGCTTCGCGAAAAGATGCTCGGTCATATAAACAAGAACCTTTCCGAAGCTGAAAAGATAATTTTGGAAGGCGACCTCTGTCCGGCATGCCGCTACATTTATAAGGAACTTCTTCTTTGTTACAAGGGCGACTGGGCGAAGACGATGGAGCACATCAAGGTGCGCCGCATCATCCTTTCCGAAAAGGACCGCATTGGTATCGGCACCTTCCAGCCCAAGGACGAAAAGAATCAGGATTCAACCGAACTGACCGGAGATATCAACTACAGAAAGATAGCCGAATATGGCTCCGATTCCGACCCAAGGGCGTTTAACTTTGACGGCGAGTTCAATATCGCCAATAGAGGACTTATCGAATTCATAGAGGTCCTAAAGCTCGACGTTGCCTTCCTTTACGACCTTCTGGGCGCTTCGCAGGAACACAAGATCAAGCCCAAAAAATTCTCGCAGACAGATATCGACGAGGTCATCATCGGCCACACGAACGAGGCCGAGTTCAAGCGCTTTCAGAGCAACGAATACATGGAAGCCCTTCGCGACAGGACGGTAAGGATAGACCTGCCATACATCACAAAATTGCACGAAGAGATAAAGATCTACGAAAAGGATTACAAACAGGGACGCATTCGCGGAAAACATATAGCCCCGCATACGCTGGAGATGGCGGCGATGTGGGCGGTGCTTACGCGCCTTGAGGAACCAAAGAAGGCCAACCTCACGCTCATGCAGAAGCTAAAGCTTTACGACGGCAAGAGCCTTCCCGGCTTCACGGAAGACAATGTGAAAGAACTCCGCAAAGAGGCCACCCGAGAGGGTCTGGAAGGCATATCTCCTCGTTATATTCAGGATAAGATATCCAACGCCCTCGTCGGCGAGATGGGCGCCGGGTGCATCAATCCGTTCATGGTGCTTAACGAACTTGAAAGCGGACTAAGGCACCATTCGCTCCTCAAGAACGATGAACAGAGAAAGCGTTTTGCAGAACTTCTGGCGGTCGTGAAGGAAGAATACGAAGATACGGTCAAGAACGAGGTCCAGCGCGCGATATCTGCCGACGAAGAGGCCATTACAAGGCTCTGCTCCAACTACATCGACAACGTAAAGGCATATACACAGAAAGAACGCGTGAAGAACAAATATACCGGTCAGGATGAAGAGCCCGATGAAAGGCTGATGAGGTCGATAGAAGAGAAGATAGACATCCCTGAATCGAGAAAGGACGACTTCCGCCGCGAGATAATGAACTACATCGGCGCGCTCGCCATCGAGGGAAAGCAGTTCAATTACAGGATGAACGAGCGCCTTCATAAGGCATTGGAGCTTAAGCTCTTTGAGGACCAGAAGGATTCGATAAAGCTCACAAGCCTCGTTTCTAGCGTGGTCGACAAGGATACACAGGAGAAGATAGACGTGGTGAAGTCGAGGCTCATTAAGAACTACGGCTACTGCGAGGTCTGCGCCACCGACATGCTAAATTTCGTCGCTTCGATATTTGCCAGGGGAGATATTAAAGAGAGAGGTCATAACTGATCTAGACCGCTCATGGTGAGCACGTCGAACCATGAGCGGCATGTATTATCTATTGCTCATCCTTCGACATGCTCAGGATGAGCGGACATAATGGCTCAGAAAATAGAACAGGATGTAAAGCGCTTTAGGGATATCATTCGCGGCCGAATTAAAAAAGAGCTGCGGAAGTTCATCTCCAATACCGAGCTGATCGGCAAAAAAGGGAAGGAGTTCGTCACCATCCCTATTCCCCAGATAGACATCCCTCATTTTGTCTACGGCGACCGCCAAAAGGGCGGTGTAGGGCAGGGCGAAGGCGATGTAGGCCAGGCGCTTGCACCCGGAGAAGGCAAAGAAGGCTCACAAAAGGCGGGCAATGCCCCGGGCGAACATCTCCTTGAGGTGGAAATATCCTTTCAGGAACTTGCGGAGATACTCGGCGAAGAACTGGAACTGCCCAAGATCCAGCCCAAAGGCGATGATGATCTTGTCAGCAAAAAAATTCGCTACACTTCAATAGGCATGTCGGGTCCTGAGTCGCTCAAACATTTTAAACGCACATACAGGCAGGCGCTAAAACGCCAGATAATGTCTGGAAGCTACGATCCCAAGAGACCCGTTATCATCCCGGTGCGCGAGGACCGCAGATACAGGATGTGGAAGGATGAGAAAAAACCCGAGACCAAGGCGGTTATCATATATATGATGGACGTTTCGGGTTGCCACACCAAAGGCCATTATGTTGAGATGGCAGATGGTTCTTATAAAGATGTTTCTGAAGTTTCAGTTGGAGATGTTGTGGCATGTGTTGATGTGAATGGTAGAAAAAAGATCCGGTCTGGTGTCACAGAGTTGTTCAAACATAATGTCACTGACACTGTAAAGATACAGACAGAAGATCATTTAGAACTGCGAGTAACGCCTAATCATAGATATTTCATATATAGTGAAATGGATGACCTGATCGTTGAGAAAGAGGCGAAGGATATCGGGACGGGAGACCTCCTCATACTTGTAAATCAATTTGGTAAAGCGGCTACTCTACCTTCCAAAAAGATCTTTACCACAGCTGAGGCGTATTTGTTTGGAGCGATGCTTGGTGATGGCCATGTTACCGTTCATATTGATGAAGATGATTCACAAAGAAACAGCCGTTTTGTCATGATCACGGATGAGAATGAAGAGAGGCTAGCCTACTATGCCGACTGTGCGCATACAGCATTTAATGTTAAGGGGATAATTAAGAATATAAGCGATAGAAAAAGACTTTACCTGAATTCCGTCCCTCTGGTGCGAAGGATCCAAGATGAAATGCCCTCACTTATTAAGAGGTCCAGGCAGCGCTATATCGAACCCCTAATTTTTCAGCAACCCCCTGACATAAGGGCCGCATTCTTAAGAGGACTCTTTGATGCCGAAGGGGCCATTGCTGCACATGCAGTTGAGATGATATCATCAAGCCTTTCGCTAGTGAAACAGGCCAAGTTGCTCCTTTCATTCTGGGGTATCAGGGCCAGGCTCAACCTGTATGTTCAGGAGGAGCGGGAGATCAAGGGTAACAAAATCAAGGAAGGGGTATTTTACAGGCTGGTCATAAATTCCAAAGATGCCATTACCTTCAGTAAGGAAATAGGTTTTGGCTGTAAAGAGAAACAGAAAAAATTGGTCGATCTGGTGAACAGGCAAGGGAACGGCATCGATGCCATGAGAAGCCGGTTCATCCCCGCGGCAGATTTTAAAGATCATTTTGGGAAAATGCCCTCGCTGGAAAAGATAAAGAGCCGATTGTATGAAGATGGACGAAATGCCTTTTCACACGCTAATATTAAAAGAATGATGGAATATGCCTTAACAGAAGAGCAACGGTCTGTTGTTTATAAGACATTAAGCGAATCTTTGCTCATATGCAAGGTGAAGGCAGTCGAAAACTGTTCGGACCCGGTCGAAGTTTATGACTTCACAGTGGACAAGCATAACAATTATATTGTTGACGGTGTATTGAGTCATAATTCCATGGGCAACGAACAGAAGGAGATAGTTAGGCTGGAGGCCTTCTGGATAGATACGTGGCTAAAGAGCCAGTATAAGAACATTGAGACCCGTTACATAATCCACGACGCGGTCGCGCGCGAGGTCGACAGAGAGACGTTCTTCCACACCCGCGAGAGCGGCGGAACGATAATATCTTCGGCATATAAGCTCTGTCTTAAGATGCTTGAGGAGAAGTACAACCCCAGCGTCTGGAACATCTATCCGTTCCACTTTTCCGACGGCGATAATTGGAGCGGGAACGATACCGATGAGTGTATCAAGCTTTTGCGAGAACAATTGCTTCCGGCATCCAACGTCTTTTGCTACGGGCAGGTGGAGAGCGAATATGGTAGCGGTCAGTTCATGAAGGACCTGACCGAGCACCTGCACGATGCCGAAAATCTGATCACAAGCAAGATAGAGAATAAGGACGCAATAGTTAGATCTATAAAGGACTTTTTAGGAAAAGGAAAATGAACTTAGGCCAGCAAAGCCAGCAAAGTTAATATCCACAAACCTTGCTGGCTTGAGGCTGGTATGATATGAACCTTACTCCAGACCTGTCAAAAATAAAAGATGAGATCGAAAAGTATGCGCTGGAGTGCGGGCTCGACTTCTTTCCGGTCATATTCGAGGTGCTCGACTGGAACCAGCTGAACGAGGTGGCTTCCTACGGCGGATTTCCCAACAGATATCCGCATTGGCGCCACGGCATGGAATATGAGGACCTTTCCAAGCGCTACGCATGGGGCCTTTCAAAGATATACGAGATGGTCATCAACAACGACCCCTGCTACGCCTACCTTCTTTACGCCAACAGCATCGTCGATCAGAAACTTGTGATGGCGCACGTTTATGCCCACTGCGATTTTTTCAAGAACAACGTTTATTTCGCGCACACTAACCGCAAGATGATGGATGAGATGGGAAACCATCGTACCCGCATCATGCGCTATATCAACAGATACGGCCAAGATGTGGTCGAAGATTTCATCGACGCCTGTCTTTCTATCGATACTCTGATAGATTGCCATGGTGTGGCCATAAAACGCGCGCGGGAAAAGGTGCCTATGCCCATCGTCGATGGGGAAGAATCGGTAAAGACGGTCAGAAAACTTAAATCCGGCAGGCAGTATATGGACAAGTTCATAAATCCGCCCGATTTTATGAAGGCGCAGGCGCAACAACTTGTAGATGATGAAAAACTGGAACATAAATTTCCCGAAAGTCCTGAGCGCGACGTTATGGGCTTTTTGATGGACTTTGCCCCGCTTGAGAAATGGCAGAGGGATATACTTTCTCTCCTTCGCGAGGAGGCCTATTATTTCCTGCCGCAAGGCCAGACCAAGATAATGAACGAAGGATGGGCCTGTGTGGCAGGGGATACATTGGTTCTGACCGGGAAGGGGTTGATTCCCGCAAAGGAGATCGTTGAACAAAGATTAAAAATAAATGTCAGCGACGGTGAAATACCCAGAAGACTTTACGATTTTGCCTGTTTCCCCGGTCGCGAATCCGTAAAAATAGAAACGAAGCGCGGATTGGTTTTGGAAGGTTCGACAACGCACCAGATATTATTAAAGGATTCGAATTGGAGAA
This sequence comes from Deltaproteobacteria bacterium CG11_big_fil_rev_8_21_14_0_20_49_13, assembly GCA_002796305.1. Classification (NCBI taxonomy): domain Bacteria; class Deltaproteobacteria; species Deltaproteobacteria bacterium CG11_big_fil_rev_8_21_14_0_20_49_13. The sequence goes on along the minus strand of PCWZ01000088.1, from coordinate 11,997 downwards.
GGCTGGACGGCATCAAGGTGGGTGATAAGATAAGTGTGCCGTCTAGTGCCGGACTTTGGCCGGAAAGCTACCAGAATATAGAATGGAGTCCTTTGCAAAGGCAGACATTAACAGATGTTGCCGGTTCCGCAGGCGTTAGTTTGAGCACCGTGATAAGACATAAGTTTGGACGGTCCCATAGTTGTTCGGCTTCGCTCATGGATCCGGCGCTTGCTGTTTACGAGTCTCAAATTGCAAAGATGGGCCTGATCAAAAAGGAAAGGAATAGAATTAAAATTCCGGCGGTTGTTGATGAAAGGCTTGCCAGTTTTATCGGTTATCTGGTGGGCGATGGACATATAAGCAGGGTCAAACGTGTTTTGGGTCTGACGTCCGGCGACGAGTTGCAAGCAGACCATTTTGCCGAATTGGGCCGAGACCTTTTTGGAGTGGAGTTCAGGAAAAAGAAGGATGACAATAGATGGAGAATTTTGGCCAGCTCCGAAGATTTGGCCGATTTTTTGGAGCACCTTGGACTTAAAACCGGAGTGTCGGCTCGCATTAAAGATGTCCCTCAAGTTATATTGCGTTCGCCAAAGAAAGTGATGAGAGCCTTTTTAAGGGCCTATTACGATTGCGATGGTTATGCAGGGCGGGGCGGCGTTATTCTTTCTACGTCCAGCAACACAATGAGCCGTCAGATACAGCTTATCTTGCTGAATTTTGGAATAATGACTTGGCGGCGCAAACAGCCAAAAGATATATGGCACGTTAGGATGTTCGGCCTTCAGACAAAACGGTTCATGGAAGAGATAGGTTTCGGGCTCCTTAGAAAACAAAGGAAGTTAGAAGAATATGTGAATAACAGAAAATGGTTCAAAGAAGAATCTGTTGATGATGAAGTGTTTTCTATAGAAGCCACCAGATCGGATGTTTACGATTTTTCTGTTAGCGACACACACCGTTATGTGGCTGGTGGATTGATCAATCATAATAGCTACTGGCATTCTCATATTATGACGAGGAGAGCTTTGAAGGATTCCGAGGTGATTGATTACGCAGACCATCATTCTGGAACGGTTGCCCCATATCCCGGAAGGCTTAATCCATATAAGATGGGTATCGAACTTTTCAAGAATATCGAAGAACGCTGGAACAAGGGAAGGTTCGGGAAGGAATATGATGACTGCGAAAATATGATCCAAAAGGCGAAGTGGGATAAGGGTTTGGGCCTTGGTCTCAAGAAGATATTCGAGGTAAGAAAGATTTACAGCGACATAACTTTCATCGACGAGTTCCTGACGCCAGAATTCTGCAGAGATCAGAAACTTTTTACGTTCGCATATAATCCGAGCGCCGACCAGTACGAGATAGCCTCACGCGAGTTCAAAAAGGTAAAGGAGAAACTCCTTTTCCAATTAACGAACTTTGGTCATCCCATAATCTCGGTCGTGAACGGCAACTACAAGAACAGGGGTGAGTTGATGCTCAAACATCAGCACGATGGTGTTGACCTGCGCCCCGATTATGCCTCGGAGACCTTAAAGAGCCTTTATAAGATATGGGCCCGTCCCGTTAATATCGAAACGATGGTCGAGGGCGTGCCCAAGATACTTTGTTTTGACGGGGAAGAGTATAAGGAATTCAGACCATAACCAAACGAAGAAGACGGAAGTCGAATGTCAGACCTCTGACTTCTGATTTCGGACTTCTGATGTCCTTTTAATTCTCCAAATTATCAACCCAACCACCGGAATGAGCAGGAAACAGTCCAAAGAGGCTATCAAGGGCTCTTTTATCGCCATGGTTATCATTATATTGAAGAGGGCGATTGCAAGGTAGAAGAGGGGATTTAAGAAGTGCGTAAGTGCGTGGATGCGTGAGTGCGTAAGTTTCGTGTCATTGCGAGCCGCAGGCGAAGCAATCTCCTGTGCGGGGGATTGCTTCGCCCTGCTCGCAATGACGTTAAATATAAGTATGACCGCGAGCGGTACCAAAAACCATCCTGCAAAGTTGGTAAAGGGGACGCCGAAGTATGAACCCCCGTTAGGATAATAATAGATATCTCCAAGGAACCATCTGTCGCCCATAACCGTTAGCGGGTCAATGATGATATCGAGCAGCATTGTGAGAAAAGCGCCGAGCAAAGCGGCCAATATGTCATTGCGAGCCCCAAAGGGGCGTGGCAATCTTCTGCATTCAATAGTGCTCGGGGGATCGCTTCGGCATTCGCCTCGCGATGACAGGCCCAGTATAAACCTTGCCGTTGTGTATCCCGCGAATATCATGAACGGATAGGAGAGCGAATCCCAAAAAGGGACGCCGAACACCATCAGCTCGCCCGGCATGTTCTCATATCTGTAATAGTAAAGTCCGTAAGGAAATCCGTTCCTGATCGATGATGCTTCGCTGGCAAGCGCCACCAAGTATCCTATTACAAGCCAGATGAACGTCTTTCGCCATCCCCAGTAGACGCGTCCCAAGAAAAGGAAGGCCGCCAGGAACATGAAGATATACGGTCTTTTAATGATTATTGTTAGGAGTGCGTCCATTAAGGCTTTGAATTGAAGAGCTCTATCTTGTTGTTCTTTATAATATCGAGGAAGATCTTAACTATATTCGGGTTCCATTGACCGGACTCATTTTCATCTTCCATGATCTTTATGGCGGTCGCGACCGGAAGGGCCTTTCTGTAGGGCCTGTCGGTGGTCATGGCGTCGAACGTGTCGGCAACTGCCAGGATCTGCCCGCAAATAGGGATATCTTCTCCCTTGAGGCCGTCGGGATAGCCCGTTCCATCGTAGCGCTCGTGGTGGCTTCTGATGCATGTCAGCGCCTCTTCAAGCGATTTTAATGGAGAGCAGATATCAAAACCGCGGGTCGGGTGGCTTCTTACGTGGACCATCTCTTCATCGGTAAGGCGGCCCGGTTTCAGTAGAATATCCTCGCGAACGCCGATCTTGCCGATGTCGTGCAAAAGTCCGCCCTTTCTTATCACCTCTAGTTCATGGGATGGAAGCACCAGCGCCTTTGCTATCTCCAGCGAATACTTTGCCACGCGTTCGGAATGGCCGCGAGTATAGATGTCCTTCGCTTCCAGCGCCTCGGCCAGGGAAAATAGTATGCTTTCGCTGGTGTCGAGGTCGTCATGAAGCTCTTTCATTCTTAGAAGGGACTTTATGCGTGTGATGAGCTCCAATTTATTGAAGGGCTTTACAAGAAAATCGTCGGCGCCGAGCTCTATTGCCTTTAGTTTGTCGTCGAGTTCCTGGAGCGCGGTTATCACAATGACCGGAACGAATTGCGTGTTCTTGTTCTGTTTGATAGACCTGCAGACCTCGTAACCCGAGATCTTAGGCATCATCAGGTCTAAAAGGACCATGTCCGGCGGGTCTTTTAATATTTTAGAGAGGGCCTCTTCACCGTCGAGCGCAGTTTCTATAGTATAATCATAGGGTTTTAACTGTGCCCGAAGGAGCTCAATATTGACCTTGTTGTCATCCACAATAAGTATCCGCGGCTTTTTCATAGCGAGGAGACTAACAGAAAACGCCTTGACAGTAAATGGTTAAATGGTTAGATGGTGCGCGGTTTAAGCATTAAACCGACTTGATATGTTCTTATTCAGATGGATAAAAAAACTGGTACTGCTTGTCCTGATAGTTACAGGGACCCTTTATATCGCCGATTATAATTGGAACGGAAAGCCCGTTCGGGAGCATTTTAAAGGGGCCTATCAAAATGGCATCATCTCGGAAGGCCTGAAGGATATATCCACATGGCTTTCGGATATTTTCAAGTTCGGTAAAACGGCCGCGACCGACAACATAACCGAAAAGGATAAGACGGCGCTTGAGGCGGTAATAAAGAACGAGTTAAAAGATAATATAATGAAACTGAAGGAAAAGGCGGAAAAAACCGAAACAGGAGACAAAAAGTAGCAAAGCTTTTATCATGTTTCATGCATCATGTCTCGTGCTTCAAATATAGAACCGGAGGATTATTATGACAGAAGCAAAAAAGTGTTCAGTAGCGAATTGCAAGCGCCCTCACAGGGCAAAGGGATATTGCGCTCTCCATTTCAAGAAATGGCGTGCCGGAGGGATGGAAGGCCACAAGCGCCGTTACAAGATCTGCAAAGAAGAGAACTGCAGGAAGCCGCTCTTTAAAAAGGGAATGTGCGAACAGCATTTCGGCGCATGGGCAGCATCCAAGAAGGGTGTCACGCCTGAAACCGCGGCCGCACCTGCGGCAGCTCCCGCCGAAGGCGCCGCACCGGCAACGTCAGCGGCTTAATATTCGATCATACGAATTTCAGAGGTGATAGTTGGATATCCTTTTAACCTCCCTCGGAAGCATAGGCGATATCAATCCGATGATAGGTGTCGGCCGCGCCCTCAAAAACGAAGGGCTTCGCGTACGCTTCATTACCAACGGTTACTTTAAGGTCCCGTTAAAAAAGGCCGGTATAGATATCATAGAGATTGGCGACGTTCGTTCGTATAGAAGAGCCCTCTCAAACCATGACCTATGGGACCCTCTCAAGGGTTTTAAGATACTTCAGGAGGAGATGTTCTTACCTGCCACATTGCCGGTGTACGAATGCATAAAAAGGAACCTTTCAAAGAGAACGCTGATCATTTCTTCCCCTTTTGCGTACGGCGCTAGAATGGCCCATGAGCGGTTCAATGTTTCGGGAGCCACCATCGTACTCCAGCCTTCAGGCCTTTGGGCCACCGCTCAAAACATCGCCCCCGAAAGGCTTGTTAAGATGCTCGACATTGTTTGGGGTCCTAAGATAAACAGGGCAAGGCAAAGCGTCGGGCTTCCTGGGTTCAAAAATATTTTCGGTGAATGGATATATTCGCCTCAATTGGTCATAGGCCTCTTTCCAAAATGGTTCATGCCGCCGAACACAAGATATCCGAGCAACACGAGATTTACCGGATTTTTGGGTTATGACGGTCCCCCATCGCAGGGACTTAAAAAAGAGGTAAAAGAGTTCATCTCCAAAGGCGACGAGCCTCTTTTATTTACGTTTGGCACAGAGATAAGCGGGGATGATAGTTTTTTTGAGGCTATCATAGGTGCTTGCCGCATATTGAAAAAGAGGGGTATTATTCTTACAAGGAATAAGAGCGCTATTCCCGGTTCGCTCCCTAAGAACATGCTTCATGTCGATTATCTGCCTTTCAGCAAGATATTACCCCACGTTGCGGCGTTTGTTCATCACGGCGGCATAGGCACTATAGCACAAGGACTCGCTGCAGGCGTCCCCCAGCTTGCCATTCCAAGGAACCTTGACCAGCCATTCAACGCTGAAATGCTCCGAAAAGTAGGTGTTGGAACGGTTCTCGAACCGGACGGCTTGGACGGAAAGGAGCTCGCCAAGAAATTAAGGACCTTGTTAACTTCTACACCGATAAAGAACAAATGCCTTAGTATTGCCAAAAAGACAGATCTTGATCGCGGGGTTTTAAATGTGCTCTCAAAACTTCATGAGACCTTTAAGATATAGCATGTGCGTTAAGAGAACTCTGAAAAATAGCGGATCTTATTCTTCGAGCGTAGTCGAGAAGATGAAAATCTCAACGGTCCTAGACTCGCTTATGCTCGCTCGAACAATAAAGCTGAATTTTTCAGGGCTTGTCTGATTATGAAGAAACTATTGTTAATATATGATCGTTTGTTTAAGGCGTTCGGCCCGCAACACTGGTGGCCGGGGGAAACTCCGTTCGAGGTGATGGTAGGCGCCATTCTTACCCAGAACACGAATTGGGGGAACGTTGAACGCGCCATTGCCAACCTTAAAAAGGCCGATCTCCTTGATCCATATAAATTATTAAAGCTCCCGCCCGCAAGACTTGCAGGGCTTATCCGCCCTGCGGGGTATTTCAACGTAAAGGCCAAACGCCTCCGCAATTTCTTAAAGTTCTTCACCGAAAGATACGATGGTTCCGCGGAAAAGATGAAGGCCGCGCCGCTTCACGAACTTCGCGAAGAGTTATTGTCGGTAAATGGAGTAGGACGCGAGACCGCCGATTCAATACTTCTCTATGCGCTAGATAAAACTATATTTGTATGCGATGCCTATACCTACAGGATCCTGAACCGCCATTCTTTGGCAGGAGAGGACGCCGATTACAATGAACTGCAGTCTATCTTTATGGATGGGCTTCCTGAAGATGTGGGCCTATTCAATGAGTACCACGCCTTGATCGTTCGGGTGGGTAAGGAGTTCTGCAAACCGAAGCCAAATTGCCACGAATGCCCTCTGGAGGGTCTTTTGTGATTGCCGTGAGTATCCCGCACCCTGATAATTGCGGTTTCAAGCCCATCCATTATCCGATATCATATTTAAATATGTGATATCATTGATTATTATATGTGGGGGCTCGCATTG
>PCWZ01000088.1:0-5595 GCA_002796305.1 Deltaproteobacteria bacterium CG11_big_fil_rev_8_21_14_0_20_49_13 | reverse complement strand
TCCGCAGAGGATATATTTGACCGCGAAGAGAACGAGGGCAGGGCGATAGAACATCTTGGCCGTGTCATGGCCGATCCGTACGCCGAGTTTTCGGACGCCTTTTGCCATTTATCATCTCTCAAACGCACTTCTCCAATTCCATCGTTATCTGCTGGCGGATGATGAAGTCGTCCATGTAATCGTATTTTTCGGTAGAGATCCTGATCAACGGTGAAAGGTCGTATTTATCTATCCAGCGTTTGTAAAGCTTTTCAAGGCCTTGAAGGTATTTATCGGGCACGCCCTTTTCTATCTGGCGCCCCCTTTTTGAGATACGTTTTTTAAGCGTTCTTAAAGGGCACTCCAAATATATCATCACATCTGGGGGCTGAATAGATCCAAGGATAGTGCGATAGAGCGACATGTACGTGTTATAGTCGCGCTTGTGCAAGAACCCGCTTTTATAAAGATTCGTGCAGAATATCTCCGCGTCCTCGTGAATGGTCCGGTCCTGGACCACGATCTCTTTGGAACGGTCGAGCTCCTGATGGATGCGGAACTTGTGGGTTAAAAAGTGAAGTTGCGAATGATACGCCCACTTCTTCATGTCCTTATAAAAGTCGGCGAGATATGGGTTGATATCGTTCGGCTCGAAAAAGGGTTTAAAACCATATTCGCGGCACAAAAAATCGACCAGGCTCGACTTACCGGAGCCCATATTACCTGCTATCGCTATATATTTCTTGGCCATATTTTTCAACTTGACATAATGTCAATGAGCGTTTTTCGCAAAAATGCGAATTATTCCTGCAGGACCTTTTTCAGTTTTTCTGTGACAAAGGGCACCACTTTAAATAGATCGCCTACTATGCCAAAGTCGGCCTTCGTAAATATCGGGGCCTCGGGGTCCTTATTGATCGCGACAATTATCTTACTTGTTCTCATTCCGGCCAGATGCTGAATGGCTCCTGAAATACCGCATGCGATGTATAGCTTCGGGTTGACCGTCTTGCCAGTCTGACCCACCTGATGATCGTGGGAAATATATCCGGCATCCACCGCCGCGCGTGAGGCGCCGACCGCCGCCCCTCTGAGGATATGCGCCATATCGTAAAGGATCTTAAAACCTTCATGGTTGCCCATGGCGCGCCCACCGGAGACGATGATATCTGCCTCGGCAATATCCGCCTCGCCCTTTTCGACCTGCCTCACCTCCTTCACCTTGGCCCCTGACTTACCCGGGTCGGCGACAAAGTTGACCACTTCGGCGTTGCCGCCGGTCTCTGCAACAGGGAAAGAATTGGGCCTTGCCGTTGCCACTTGAGGTGTTGACTTGAACACAAAATCCATCAACGCCTTGCCGGCAAACACCGGACGTCTCACCTTTAGATTGCCGCTCTCTATCTCAAGTGATGTGCAATCCTGCGTAAAACCGACCTTTAGCTTCGCCGCGACTAACGGGAGCAGGTCCTTCCCCATTGGAGTTGCGCTTCCCAGGATGATAGAAGCCTTTTCATTGGCGGTGATGTCGGCTATCGCCTTGGAATAGGCGCCTGCGCTGTAAAATTTGAACTTGGGATTTTCGACGGTAACCACTTTTTGGGCGCCAAATTTACCCAGTTCGCCGGCAACCCCCTTGACCGAGTCGCCGATAACCACGGCAATGACCGTTCCGCCTAACTTGGCAGCAAGCTCACCCGCCTTGCTTGCAAGCTCTAAGCTGTATTTCTTTATCTTGCCTTCTGAATGTTCGGCTATTATTAGAATGTTGGACACAAAACACCTCCAGATTATCTGAAGCACGATGCAAGAGGCATGATCATTCCTGCTTCATGTTTCCTGCTTCATGTTTCGTTTAGATCACCTTTGCCTCTTCCCTTAAGAACTTAACCAGCTGTTCGGCTGCCACTTCGGGTTCGCCGTCCACTTTTTTACCTGCGGCGCGCTCCGGAGGAAGCGACCATCCGGCAACGGAAACCCTTATCGCCTCGCCGCCCAAAAGATCGGCGGCCTTCTTTTCGACAATGGGCTTTGTCTTTGCCTTCATGATGCCGGGGAGAGAAGCATACCTCGGAGAATTAAGACCCTTCTCGCAACCCAAAATGCAGGGGAACTCGATCTCTATCATCTCCTTCATACCGCCGGCCACGGGTCTCTGGACCGTCGCGCCCTTATTGTCGGCTCCAAGGGTAAATGCCTCGATGGGCGATGCATGGGGCAGACCGGTTATCTCGGCGCAATATTGAACCACGGCCGCGCAGTCATCATCCACCGCCTGTTTCCCGGCGAATACTATGTCGAACTTCTCTTCTTCTATTACCTTGGAAAGTATAAGGGCAACACCGTAGAGATCCGTAGAGGCGCCGGTCGTGTCTATCCTTATACCACGGTCGGCACCCATAGCGAGCGCCTGTCTCATGGAATCGATCGCACGCGCCGGTCCTGCGGTAACCAACACGACCTCGGAGCCCGCCACCTTTTCTTTTAGCTTTAATGCCTCTTCCACAGCGTATTCATCGTAAGGGTTTATCACCCATTTTACATCATTCTCTTCAAAACCGCTGTTATCAGGTTTAAGTTTTATCTTCGTTTCGGTGTCAGGCACCTGCTTTAAAAGCACGCCGATCTTCATAAACAGACCTCCTTTTTGTGTGTTGAAATGTTCATATTGTCTTAGCGTGAAATAATACGTTTGCAACAATAAAAAAGCAAAACAAGGTCTTAATCATTTCTCTTGTTGTTTACCCCTTACTCATTATATATTTGACCCCTATGCAAACTACAAAACATACGCTTTCAAACGGAATGACGGTCCTGTTGTCCGAAAATCGTTCGGCCCCGGTCATATCGTTCAACACCCTCGTTTACGCCGGTTCCGCCATAGAAACGGACGCCGAGGCAGGAATGTGCCACGTTATAGAACATATGATATTCAAAGGGACCCCCACCCGCCCCGTAGGGGCCATCGCGCGCGACGTTGAGGCGGCCGGCGGAGAAGTGAACGCCTACACAAGCTTTGACCAGACGGTCTTTTATATCAACATGGCAAGCCGCTTTGCCGAAAAAGGGCTCGAAATAATAGCCGATGCCGTCATCAACCCCCTTTTCGATGCCGACGAACTTGAGAGAGAAATCGAAGTTATATGCGAAGAGATACGCCGCGGCAAGGATAACCCCGGCCACTGCATAAGCGAGGACCTCTTCAAACACGCGTTCACAAAACATACCTACGGCAGGCCTGTTATCGGTTTTTATAAGACCGTGAAATCCTTCAAAAGAGATGATGTTCTCTCTTTCTACCGCAAACATTATCGTCCCGACAACATTACCTTCATCGTTGTCGGCAACTTTGACACCAAAGAGATGCTCGCAAAGATCGAAACGAATTTTTCGAGCTTTAAACGAACGGACGCCACGGTCAAGATTCAGACACCCATTGAACCCGAACAAAGGTCCATCAAGGTCAACACTAATACAATGGAAATCCATGCGGCCCAGTTCCTGCTCGGCTTCCACGTTCCTAATATCGTTCATAACGATATTCCGGCGCTCGACATTCTTTCACACATCCTGGGCGGAGCTGAATCTTCGCGGTTCGAACAGATAATAAAGGAAAAGAAAAGGCTCGTTCACACCGTTTACAGCTATGTTTACACGCCAAAGGACCCCGGAATAATGATGATAGGCGGCGTTACCCAGTCCGAAAAAGTTGTCCAGACCATCGATGCGGTCTGGGAAGAACTTAAGAGGATCTCCACCGAAACGGTGAGCGCAGATGAACTTAACCGCGCAAAGATCAATATAAGGGCCAGCGAGGTCTATGAACGCGAATCCGTTGGCGGTCAGGGGGCAAAGCTCGCATATTTTCTGGCGACCGCCGGCGACTACCAATTTGAAAAGCGCTATTTTCAGATGCTCGGCGACGTGACGGCGGGAGAAGTAAGAATGGCGGCCGAAAAATATCTAACTCCCGGCAATTGCACTGTTGAAGTTCTATCACCAAAGCATGCCAAGGTGTCGCCCACCAAGTCGGCTATAGAAGCGGCCTGCACCGGTTCCAAAAACCCGGTGCTCATCAAAAAGATAGAACGCTCAAAGCCAAAGGTTCACACACTTAAGAACGGCGTAAGGCTCATTATTAGAGAGAATCATACGTTGCCCATAGTTTCCGTCTATGCCGCGGTCCACGGGGGGCTTCGCTACGAAACGCCCAAGATAAACGGCATATCCTATCTCCTTTCAAGGTCCCTTACCAAAGGGACCAAAAAAAGGAGCGCGGTTGAGATCGCCAAAAAGATAGAATCGATAGCCGGCATAATCGACGGATACTCAGGCAGGAACACTATAGGCATCCGAACAGAGTTCTTAAGCGAAAAGTTGCACGACGGTTTTGGCCTCTTCGCCGAGGTCCTTTGCGACGCCGACTTTGACGATGAAGAGGTAACCAAGGAGAAAGCCCAGCAGATAGAATCGATCCACAATCAAGAAGACAACCTCCACTCAATGGCATATCTTTATTTCATGAGGAATTTGTACGGCAAGCATCCCTACGGCCTCCGCACGATAGGCGAAAAGGAATCGGTTAAAAGGCTCAATTCAAGGACACTAAGGCGCTACTGGGAAGAACATTTAAATCCCAGGGACCTTTGCATATCGGTAGTTGGCGACGTTTCACCGGATGAAGTGAGAGAGATGGCGAATGACTGGATCACCCTTAAAAGACACAAGACCCCAAGGCCTCTTAATGTCCCCATCAAAAAGCCCGAAAAGATCATTGTATCAGAAGTAATAAAAAAGGGTAAAGAACAGGCCCACGTGGTCATGGGATTCCTTGGAACAATCGTGAGCTCGCCTGATCATTATAAATTCTCCGTTCTAAACCATATTCTTTCAGGTCAGGGCGGAAGACTCTTCGTAACACTTCGCGACAAGATGAGCCTTGCATATTCGGTCAACTCTTCCGTTCAAAGCGGACTTGAGCCGGGGTATTTCACCGTCTATATCGGAACCGATCCTTCAAAACTTGATACCGCCATCAAGGGAATAAAGAGGGAGCTGGAAAGTCTATGCAAAGAGCCGGTCAGTAAAGAGGAGCTCGAACGCGCCCAGCAATATATGGTCGGCACCTACGAGCTCGAGCAACAGCGAAATTCCGCCCTTGCCGCAAGCTATACATTCAACGAACTCTACGGCCTTGGAATAGCCGAGGTAGAGAAATATCCTCAACGAATACTCAAGGTTACGCGTAAGGACATACTTAAGACCGCCAGAAAATATATAGACTTGAACGCCTACGTCCTCTCGATTATAAAACCGGCCTAGAACTTGAAAAAAACGCGACCTCCGGAAGGGTATATGGGGTCAGTATGTATATGGTGTATATGGGGTCACCCATTAGCGACGGTGGGGTCAGTATATGTAAATGGGGTCATAAATGGGGTCAGGCTTTCCTAATTAGCTTATTTGGTTGCACGCACAAAGCACGGGCGGTGGTTCTTTTTAATAGTAGCTACTATCCTCCGAAACAGTTCTTTCGTTGCGCCCTTATTTTCTGTCAGCTCAAATTCAACGCGTCTTACCAATTTCGATAAAACAGGTTCGCTCCTGCCAAAATAT
>PCWZ01000087.1:5660-5942 GCA_002796305.1 Deltaproteobacteria bacterium CG11_big_fil_rev_8_21_14_0_20_49_13 | reverse complement strand
AAGCAATCTCCCTTGTGCAGTTTTACTCTGGGGATTGCCACGCCCCTTCGGGGCTCGCAATGACACGGGACCCTGCTCAACTCGACCACCCTCTTCAGCTCATCCGCGGCGCTTTGAACGCGCTCGGGATCGACCCTGCACATATAGACGAATTGCGCATCTCCGAAAGATGCCACCTGCGTTATCCGGTTTATCGCGCCGTCAACAAGAATGGTCATTATTCTCATCTTCCCGTGGAGATATTTTATTATCGCGGCGAGCTGGGTGTTATTTTCTGGTCCT
>PCWZ01000087.1:0-5618 GCA_002796305.1 Deltaproteobacteria bacterium CG11_big_fil_rev_8_21_14_0_20_49_13 | reverse complement strand
TTTGCGGGGTCTTCTATCTTGATGAGCACCGGCCTTCCCAGGACGCTTTTGTATGGAAAGGTCTTAAGCTTCCTGAACTTCGCGCAGGTAAATTTAAGGGTCTCTTCGAGCGTCACAACATGGTCGCCCCTCTCCGCAAAGACGCGCGGTTTATTAAAGCCGAATATCTGGTCCTTTGTCTCGCCGTCGACGCCGATGGAAAGATACGCGATCTTCCCCTTTTCGCGGAGCCCCGCCAGCGCCCCGTTCAGGAACGTGGTCTTGCCGGAATTCTTCTTGTTCCCGACAATAAAAGTGGTCTTACCTAATAACCTCTTGATCATAACGCTCCGGACATATCATAATATTCAGCCGCTGACATCACTTATTCTTATCCATTATCTCCTCTATCCAGAACTGGGTCTTTGCCGGGATCTTATTGTGAGGATAATATTCGGCTATGATCTTAAAGACATCTTCCGCATTTTTTAATGCGAGATGCTTGATGAGAAAAACGGTATCATCACCGTCGAGAGTGTCGAATCGGGCCGAGATGCATTTCATTGCCAGCATATATTTGGCGCTTGGAGCCCATACCCTTAGATGCGAAAGGTTCAATATGTCCTCTTTCGGAGGATTGGAATGAAAAAAGCCCTTCACGGCATCGTTGAGCCAATTCTCATCCAGGCCAAACTTTTTGGCGACCGATCTACTTGCCCGTCTTATCTCTTTTGTAGGCTCAAAAATGGCGTCCACATCTTTTGTCGAAGCCCTAGCATTATACACAAGGCACATCACCGCTCCGCCGCATATGCCAACCTCGCCAAGCACATCCTTTTTGGCCAGTTCCGCGTTCAAACTCTTAAATAGGACCTTTATCAATTTAACATCTAACATATCATCTCCTTGATAAGAAATTCCCCAACACAAATATATTACGTCTCCTAAAATAGGCCGGTGATTCCACAAGTGCTAAAGCCTTTAAATTTTCAACCTCCGCAACAAACCACGGCTTCTCTAAAGACCTTACACCGGCACACCAGTCGGGAATTGCTATATTCAGTTCATTGCACAGAGCCTCAACTACCGATGCTATAATGGCCTCCATTTTAGAGGACAGGCCTATCATAGGAGGCATATTCACATATGATAGATCTTCATGTTCTCTAAAAGCGTCCACAAAATTAAAAAGCCAGATTTTCCAAGACTTCTCACCTTCGGCCAATATCCTTTCAGATACCATGTAAATAGAATCAGGCGGCTGTGAAAAAACTGTCCTAATTGCTAAAATAACCGCATCCTTCGGATAACCAAGAGAGCTGGCGATCCTTCCCAAGGTCGAAAGTTTTGCATCATGTTTACCTGATTCTATTAGCTGAACCGTCCTGAACGATACGCCCGCACTGGAGGCAACGGCCCTTTGAGAACATCTTTTCCCTCTACGTTTTTTTATCATTAAATCCATATAGTTATTATATAATGACATACTATATTATGTCAATATTTTAATAAAAAGTGTCCGACACTTACAAAAATAATGCAGATAATGATTGACTTTTTTTTTCTCTTGTTATACGCCACGCTGATAGCTGAAACAGCTATTCAACGAAAGGGGCATTATATGTCATGCACAACATGCAATCCTGTGAACCTAAAAGATAGAGGTTTCTCTCAAGGCTTCACTCAAAAACAGCCGCTGGTCCTGAAAGAGGGCTGCGTTGCCGGAAGTACCGGAGCGATATATTGCCTTGTCGATAACAGGGACGGCACTGCCTACATCGATGCAAGTAGCGAGGGCCAGATATCCGCCCCCTTTGCCATAGGTTATAGTGCTGAAATAAAGGCAACGGACGCTGACGCTGACGGATTCGAAAGGGTATATGTAACGACCGGTCTTGATGAAGGCGCTACATACAGAATTGACACGCAGATCTATGCAAAATTCTCCGCCTCTTATAGGGATGAATGGAAGAAGATAAGGGGAATAAAAGTCCCTTATGACCTCGACCTCACATTCGACGGCGACGGCTGCAATGGCACCGACTGGTTCTTTCAGGACGACCCCCTTGAAATAAACACCGTTCCCGGAGGCCTTTTTGTCGGAAGCTATCTCATCGCACCCGAGATAGTCACATACCTTACAGGTGAAAATAAATATTCTATACTCCGTTCTCACCCTCAAGATGTCGATCGGGTGAGGGACATCCTTAACTGCGCGCTCAATAACACGGACGGTGAGGGCGAGGCGACGCAGATAAGGAGCGCAATAGCAATGCTAGATAGCGCCGAGCCTTCTTTGTATGTAAGTGAAGGACCCTTAAAATTCAACCACGCTCATATCGGCATGTCGCTTGAAGGGGGCGATGTTGATATCCGCTCCGGCAGGAATGAGGATGGCCGGGTGACAGCGCTCCATGTGAACATATCACCCGAAGGCCTCGGCAACGACGAAAAAAAGTTCGATATAAACCTTTTGGGAATGACGATGGTCTATGACAGCAACTGCGGAAAAGATTCCTGTGGGGTCCCCTATGTGGGGATAATGAGTTTCGACGCGTCCGAAAAGATGCTTTATCTGGGACTTTTAAAAGATGCCCTCAAAAAAGCGGACCTTGCACAGGACCGCGAGACGATAAGGCAGGTCATATCCGTTATCGAAAATCCGCCGCCGAGACCCAAATGGGTAGGATGGCAGCCGGGTAATTAATTTCAGCTGATCAATCAGGGTCGTTTACGAACATGTCGTAGAGCTTCTTGACGTTCTTGGTGCAGACAAAGTCGTGGTGGCGAAAGCCGCCGCCGAATGTCTTGGGGATATGCATCAGCTCATGGATAATGGTTATATCCTGATCCTCTTTGGAAAGGCGTTCGAAACGCTCCAGGAACTCTATCACATAGAAGGCCTTGACCTCCATCGCCATCTGCATGACCTTTGGAAGGGCGTGGCATCTGGCAATGGTCCTCTTGGTCTTGGTGCCTCTGCTTCTAATGCAGGTAACGCGGTTACAATCTATATGAGAGAGCCTAAGCCGCCTTATGATCTCACACATCCTCTGCTGAAGGTCTAACGCAGGTTCATATTGCATGTTCTTTTATTTCTTTCGCTCGGTGCGAATGAGGCCTTTGGGCTCTAAGAATAGTTTTTCGCCGGCAAGGAGCTTGGCCACACCATCTAAAGGCTTATAGCGCTTATCCTTGCAGACATCACAGCGCCCGCAATTGCTAAAGACATCTTCCGGCTGGGTATATGCGGTGATAACCCCTTCATAATTGCGAAGTACCGCGCGTCTGTCCGACTGTGATATCAGGTAATTGGGCCCCACCGGTATCTTTCCGCCGCCGCCCGGGGCATCCACCACAAAGGTAGGGACCGCAAGGCCGGTCGTGTGGCCGCGCAGGTTCTCTATCGTCTCTATCCCTTTGACAACGCTCGTCCTGAAATGGGCGATGCCTTTTGTCAGATCGCACTGGTAGATATAATACGGTTTTACGCGTATCATCAAAAGCCCCTGCACCAGCTTCTTCATTATAGGCGGACAGTCGTTCACATCTTTTAATAACACGCTCTGGTTCCCCACAGGTATCCCGGCATCGGAAAGCCTCTCGCACGCCTCCTTCGCCTCGAGCGTTATCTCCTTCGGGTGGTTAAAGTGTACGTTCACGTAAATAGGCTGATACTTCCTTAGCATCTTTACAAGGTCGGCGGTTATGCGCTGGGGCATGACAACGGGTGTGCGGGTACCGATACGAATTATCTCAACATGCTCGATAGCGCGGACCTTATTTAAGACATACTCTATCTGATCGTCGCCCAGGACAAGCGGGTCTCCTCCTGAAATAAGGACATCCCTTATCATCTTATTTACCTTGATATATTCGACCGCCTTGTCGATGAGCTCTTTAGTCATATGCTGGTCGGTGATCCCTACCACACGCCTGCGCGTACAGTGACGGCAATACATGGAGCAAATATGCGTAATGAGGAATAGGACACGATCGGGATAACGATGAGTGAGCCCCGGCACAGGCGAATCGACATCTTCATGCAAAGGATCATCGAGATCGGAGATATCTTCTTCAAGCTCCGCGGCCGTGGGAATGGCCTGAAGCCTCACCGGACAGCGGTCGTACTTTGCATCCATGAGGGCGGCATAGTAAGGGGTTATCGCCATGCGGAACTTCTTAAGACATCTATAAAGCCCGTCCTCTTCTTCCTTTGTGAGCGTGGCGATCTTCTTGAGCGTTTCGACATCGCGGACGGCGTTCTTTAACTGCCACTTCCAGTCGTTCCAGTTGCCGGCCTTAACATTTTTGAAAAGGTCGATATGCTTGTATTCGACTGACTTATATTGTTTCATTTTTTTTCGTCATTGCGAGCCCCGAAGGGGCGCGGCAATCCAGATTATAAGATTGTGTTAACTGGATCGCTTCGTCGCTTTCGTTCCTCACAATGACACCACAACTTACGCACTCACGCACCCTTCGACTTCGCTCAGGGCATGCTTAGACACTTACGCACTTATGTATAGATCTTTTCGTACATCTTTCTTATCTTTTCAGATTCGCGCAGGATATTGAGCGTGATATCTGCATGGTTCCTGGCGTAACCGTTGCCTACTATCATGTTGATATCCTTGCCCACACCTTCCGCCCCGAGCGCCGCCTTTGTGAATGATGTGGCCATACTGAAGAAGTAGAGCGTTCCGCCATCACGTGTCATTAAAATAGACGCCATTTCGGTGTTGGGGATATTGACACAGTTGATGACAAGATCGGCCATTTTTCCGCCGGTCAGTTTATATATCTCATCATAGCATTTAAGTGAATCGGTCGCGTCCATCTGAAAGAGTTCGTCATAAAGTTCAAGGGCCGTTACGTCCTCAAGATGCTTACCTGAATGCCTGATGCCGATTATCTTACCGCTCTTACCCACTTTCTTGCGCGCCTCGTAGGCGCAGAGAACACCGGACTTTCCACAGGCGCCGATTATCACAACGGTGTCGCCCTCCTTCACAAGGCGCTGGGTCTGAGCTGGAGCACCGGCAACATCAAGGACAGCTAATGCCAAAGGTGTGGGCACATCGGATGGTATCTTTGCATAGATGCCGCTCTCAAAAAGTATGGCCTTGCCCTTAATATGGACCTGGTCGATATCCTTTTTAACATCCACGATCTCGTCTATCTTTAAGGGTGTAAGAGAAAGCGAAACAAGGCTCGCTATCTTGTCACCCTTTTTAAGCCCGCGAGAGGAGAGCTTTGGCCCTACTTCGTCTATGGTCCCTATGAACATGCCGCCGGAACCGGTGACCGGGTTCTGCTGTTTTCCGCGTTCGCCAACTATTCCCAAGATCATCTTCTTTATCTTATCGACATCGCCGCCACAGGCCTCCTTTATTTGCGTGAAACTCGCCGAATCAACGTTCAGAATTTCAACGTTAACGCGCATTTCGTTATCCCACATGTAGTCCATGTTGTTATCTAATTTTTGGGCCGGTTGCGGCAAAACACCCTTGGGTTCAATTACCCTGTGCGCGCCGAACGGATTTCCGTTCTCTTTGAAACTGGTCATAGATTCTCCAACCTTAGATGTCATTCTGAGCGAAAGCGAAGGGTCTCATTAACACAATTGAGGCAGGGGA
>PCWZ01000086.1 GCA_002796305.1 Deltaproteobacteria bacterium CG11_big_fil_rev_8_21_14_0_20_49_13 | reverse complement strand
TGGACGCTCCTCGCAATGACATAACAATGGGTTTATAGAGGTGCCCTTCAATATCTGGCGAGCACCCTTTCCATAAGTTCTTCCGATGTTATGCCATCTTGTGGATAGGAGATGATCTCCACTTGGAACCCTTCCTCTTTCTTCTTATCAAGCGCGTCCATAAAGGGTTCAGTGTTCCTAAGATCGCTGTCAAGTACGGCTATCACTAATCTGGAGCCATATTTGAAGACGACCGCCTTTTCGCCAAATACATCTTTAAGCCCTGATTCGATACGGCTGAGCTCTGCGGAATGGGCCTTTTTATCGCTCTCCGGTGAAAGAGGCTTGGCTACGACCAGATAAAAATGACCGTGCACCATCTTCACCCTGTTTATCTGCTGGGAAATGATGTCCAGATAGACCATTTCAATCCTGAACACCGGAAGGGTGAACTTAAAGCTCGTTCCCTTCCCCACCTCCGATTCTATCCATATTCGACCGCCATGCTTTTCAACTATCTCCTTTGAGATGACAAGGCCCAGCCCCGTACCGCCCGGCTTTCTTGTGAGACCCGTATCGAGCTGGCTGAACTTCTGGAAGAGGAGCTTCTGATCGGCCTCTGAAATACCGGGACCGGTGTCGGTCACGGAAATTTCTACGAAGCATCTGTCCGTCATGAGTTGTGCGTCATGAGTCATGAGCTCTGACGCTTGCGCATATCGCATGTCACATGCCGCAACACGAACCTCCCCCCCCTCAGGCGTGAACTTCATGGAGTTGCCTATAAGATTGGTGAGGACCTGCGTCAGCTGATCTGGATCGGCAAATACATGAGGAAGGTCCTTATCAAGGTCGGTCTTAAGCGCGGCCTTTGCCTTTTGCGCCTGAGGTTCAAAGGTGGAGATGACATTCCCGACCACCTGCTCGAGGGAAACGGAGGTGCGCTTCATCTCTATCTTTCCGGACTCTATCTTTGAAAGGTTCAATAGATCGTTTATAAGCCTTGTCAGACGGTCCGAGTTCCTTAAGGCGATCTCAAGGCACTTCTTCTGTTTCTCGGTCAGATCTCCTGCCACGCCGTCAAAGACAAGGGCAATGGCCTCCCTGATGGACGCGAGAGGGGTCCTAAGCTCGTGGCTCACGGCGCTCACAAAATCGGACTTCATCTTATCTATCTCGCGATCTCTCGTAACATCTATAAGGATAACGGCCATTCCCTGATATTGGTTAGATGGATCGAAGATGGGGGTCGCTCTCACGTGTATCGTGGACTTTGCCGGAGAGCTCAAAAAGACGACCTTTTCAAAGGCCTGTTTCTTTTCCAGATCGGATTGAAGCTCTTTGATAGAGAAGTCCCTGGCATCTGCGCCTTCGTCTATCTTAGAATCCATAAGGGCGGAGGCCGCGCTATTGACAGCGATGGCCATTCCATCCTTGTCGAGAAGTATAAGGCCTTCTTTCATTCCCCCGATAATGGTCTCGAACCTTTTCTTGTCCGCCTCAAGTTTTGAGGACTGTTCTTTTATCACGTTCCTGTCGAGAAAGCTCTGAAGGCCCAAAGCAACCTGTTCCGCAAAGGACTCGAGCATGTTCAGATGATACTTTGCGAACGCGTCTTTTGAGACAGCGCCCACCGAAATGCTCCCTATCCTCTCTCCCCACACGGTCAGCGGATGCAGATGGAACGACACCACCTTGGCTTTGGCGCTCACCTTTGTCACTCCCTTCTCTTCGAGGGTGATAAGCTGGGCCTCGGTCCAGATCACCGGCCTTTTCAGATGCCTTTCGATCTTTTTCTTCACATTCTTCTGAAAGTCATCTTTAAGACGCAATCCGGACCTTCTTACGCCAACGCCTACATGGACAGTATCAAGCCTATTGAGCGATATCGCCACAAAGTCGCATTTGAGTACCTCCGGAACGGCCAAGACGCAGTATTTGAGGAAATGGTCCAGCCTCTTCGAACCAAGGACCATATGCCCCATCTCGCTCAAGATCTCGGAGAGGATATATTTCGAGACTGCTGTTTTTTTGGCTTTCATTTGTTATTTTCTTTTATCGCATTCGCCACGACGTTTTTTATGAACTCAAGGTCGAAGGGTTTGGTTACATAGTCATCGGCCCCCAGCTTCTATTTACTGATCAGCAACCTTCTTTCCCTTGAAAGGTTCTTGAACTGCGCCCCTTCAAAGCCCCCTCTTTCGCCCGCGTTTTGTAACATAATATACGCCACCACGCCACCATATTATGCGCGGGATTACGAGCCTGTTGAAAAAGTCATTGCGAGGAGGCGTTGCCGGCGAAGCAATCTCGTGAAATCAGCTGTTTAGCGCTGGATTGTTTCGCCCTTTGGACCCACAATGACACCTAAATTGATACTTTTTCAACAGTCTCGAACATTACATATTGTCCAATATGACAAGTCCCTCGGGAAGACGCAAAAATTTACCGTTGCATTTATCCGGCCACTCCTCTAAGAGAGCCCGCCATATGGCAAATCAAGAGAACGAAGGGAAACAGGTTGTATTTTCGATGCACATGGTCGGCCGCGTGCATCCCCCCAAAAAGCAGGTCCTGAAAGACATCTCGCTCGGGTTCTATTACGGAGCAAAGATAGGCGTATTGGGCCTCAACGGCTCCGGAAAGAGCTCACTCCTCAGGATAATCGCCGGGGCCGATGACGGCTACACAGGCGAGGTCCACTTTTCCAAAGGATACAGCGTAGGCTTTCTTGAGCAGGAACCGGTCTTTGGCCCTAAAAAGACCGTGAAAGAGGTCGTATCTGAAGGGGTTCAGGAGATAGTCGATCTGTTAAAAGAGTTCGAAGAGATAAACAACTCGTTCGCAAATCCCATGTCGGACGACGAAATGGCAAAGCTTCTCGACCGTCAGGCAAAGGTCCAGGAGAGACTTGACCATACAGATGCATGGAATCTTGACAGCCGGCTCTCGCTTGCAATGGATGCCCTGCGCTGTCCTCCGGATGATTCGCTCATAGAAACACTTTCGGGTGGCGAAAAGAGGCGGGTCGCGCTCTGCCGCCTGCTCCTTAAGGAACCGGACATTCTGCTACTTGACGAACCTACGAATCATTTGGACGCAGAATCCGTTTGGTGGCTTGAACGGCATCTAAAAGATTATAAAGGGACCGTCATTGCGGTGACCCATGACCGCTACTTCTTAGACAATGTCGCAGGCTGGATACTTGAACTCGACCGCGGCTACGGCATCCCATGGGAGGGAAACTACTCCTCATGGCTTCAGCAAAAAGAAGAAAGACTCGCCCGCGAGGAGAGGTCGAACCAGAAACGACTCCGCACGCTCGACAGAGAGCTCGAATGGATACGTCAGTCCCCTTCCGCGCGCCGCGCAAAGAGCAAGGCCCGCATCACGAACTATGAAAACCTCTTAAAGCAGGACCGCGACAGGTTAGATGAAGAGATAGAGATATATATTCCGCCCGGACCAAGACTGGGTACAACGGTCATCGAGGCCAACGACGTTTCAAAGGCCTACGGCGACAAGCTCCTCTTTGAGAAGATGAACTTCACGCTCCCACAGGGAGGTATCGTTGGCGTCATCGGTCCCAACGGCGCCGGCAAGACCACCCTCTTTAAGATGATAATGGGGCTGGAAAAACCCGACGGCGGCACATTTAAAATTGGCGACACAGTTAGCCTCGGTTATGTCAACCAGGACCGCTTTGCGCCGGACGATGAACGAACTGTATGGGAATGCATCTCGGGCGGCTCCGAAATGGTTACCCTGGGTTCGCGCGAGATAAGTTCGCGCGCCTACGTCGCACGTTTCAATTTCTCCGGCACCGACCAGCAAAAGCAGATAAAGATACTCTCCGGCGGCGAAAGAAATCGCGCGCACCTTGCCATAACACTTAAGGACCCCGGCAACGTCCTGCTTCTTGACGAACCGACCAACGACCTCGATGTAAATACGCTCCGCGCGTTGGAAGTTGCACTCGAGAACTATGCCGGTTGCGCGGTCATCATAAGCCATGACCGCTGGTTCCTCGACCGCGTAGCAACGCACATCCTGGCGTTCGAAGGCGACTCGCAGACACTCTGGTTCGAAGGAAACTTCGCCGAATACGAGGCAGACCGAGAACGCCGTTTAGGTATCTCTGCCAAAGACGTCCATCGGATAAAATATAAAAAGTTAAAGAGAGATTAGCCAGCCCCCATATTTTTGGTGTCTCATATTACGGCCGCACAATATGCCAAGCGATTCGGTATTTCTGCCAGAATGGCCACGCGCGATCTGAAACAGCTAGTCGAATGGGAAAAACTGGTTGTCATTGGCATGGCAAGGGCCACAAAGTATATTTTGAAATAAGTAAATAAACGAAAAAACGGGTCAAAAACGCCAAACGCAAGACTTGAGACGAGCTAATGGGTGACCCGTTTTCGGTCCACGACAAGTTGGAAAGGCCTTTCTCCACCCGTTTTCATGGGGAAACGAGCGTTAGGCCCTTATCATTATAAGGAGCATCTTGAAGCGCTTTTTGGCCTCGACCGAATGGGGCCTGCCGGCCGGCATGATGATCATGTCGCCGGTACCGACCATATTTGATTTACCTGCGATAACAACTTCCGCTTCTCCATCCGGGACGAATATCATCGCGTCAAACGGAGCCGTGTGTGTGCTTAGCCTCTGGCCCTTGTCGAATGCAAAGAGAGTTACGCAACCGACCTTTTTGTCTATTATGGTCTTGGAGACAATGGAGCCTTTCTGATAATTGATAAGCCCTGCAAGCTTTAACGATTCGCCAATTATTGACATATGGCGAACCTATACACTCACAAAGAACATCATTTCAACAATAAACTGGTTTGTTTTTAGAAACCCATGATCCCGACAGCAAGGCTAAGCCGTGCCGCCATTGCGGCGTCGAGGAGCATCCCTATCTGCTCATCGGTCACCTTTTGATCGGTATATTTCCTGATACTGCGTCTTTTCATTATGGTATCTATCATTTCCGACCCCCCTTTTTTCCATGTGGCGGACTATAGCAAAAAAATCAGCAATTAAAAATCAGTTGTAAATTAAGAAAAATGCCGTACATAATAGAAGACTTTTATTTATGCCGCAAACAGACATCATAGTTAGGGGCGCCCGTGAACATAATCTAAAGAATATCGACGTCACCATCCCGCGCAACAAACTGGTGGTCGTTACAGGTCTTTCGGGGTCCGGCAAGTCGACGCTCGCATTTGACACCATCTACGCTGAGGGGCAACGCCGCTACGTGGAGTCTCTCTCGGCCTACGCTCGGCAGTTCCTGGAACAGATGGACAAACCTGACGTAGATTCGATAGACGGATTATCGCCCGCCATCTCCATAGAACAAAGGACAACGAGCAGGAACCCGCGCTCGACCGTCGGAACCGTTACTGAGATATATGACTATCTAAGGCTCATCTTTGCAAGGATAGGCATCCCCTACTGCTACAAATGCGGTAAAATAATATCGTCGCAGACCGTAACACAGATGGCGGACCAAATAATGGAGTTGCCGCAAGGGGCTAAGATATCTATCCTTGCCCCGATCGCAAGGAACCGCAAAGGTGAATACACAAAAGAACTCACCGCGCTACGCAAGGCCGGCTTTGTGAGGGCGCGGATCGACGGTGAGATAAAAGAGCTCGCAGAGGATATCAAACTCGACAAAAAGAAAAAGCACGACATAGACCTCTTCGTCGACAGGCTCGTGATAAAGCCCGGGATGGGGAACAGGCTTCCGGACTCGCTGGAGACGACGCTGAAATATGGCGGCGGAATAATCAAAATAGAGCACGGCGGCGATACCATTCTATTGAGCTCCAAGTCCGCGTGCGTCGAATGCGGTATCAGCTATCCGGAAATAACGCCGCAGATGTTCTCGTTCAACAACCCCATAGGCGCCTGCGAAGAATGCACAGGCCTTGGCACAAAGATGTATTTCGATCCCGACCTTGTCGTGCCCAACAAGAATTTGTCGCTTCGTGAGGGGGCTATCGCGCCATGGCAGACCAAGACCTCCACTTACTATATCCAGATATACCAGAACCTCTCCAGCCATTATAAGTTCGACATCTACACGCCATGGAAGAAGCTTTCCGAAAAGGTGCAGGATGTCCTCCTCTACGGCTCCGATGACAAAGAGATACGCTTTAAGCTCGACCATCACGGCCACAAACAGAGCTATTCCGCCCCGTTCGAAGGTGTTCTGCCGAGCATGGAGCGAAAGTTCAAAGAAACCGCTTCGGATTATATAAGGGACGAACTTGAGCGTTTCATGAACATTCAGCCATGCCCCACCTGCAAGGGGGCAAGACTCAAAAAAGAGGCGCTTCATATAAAGATACACGAAAACACCATAAACGATATCACAAAAATGTCGGTAGACGGGCTGATTGAGATAGTTAATAGTATAAGCTTCACTAAAAAAGAACTAGGCATCGCCAACCGTATCATTAAAGAGATAAAGGCGAGGCTTAACTTCCTTCACGATGTCGGGATAGGATATTTGACCCTCGATAGGGCCTCGGCGACCCTCTCCGGCGGAGAAGGCCAGAGAATACGCCTTGCAACGCAGGTTGGAAGCGCCCTTACCGGAGTTCTTTACGTGCTGGACGAACCGTCCATCGGACTCCACCAGAGGGACAATCACAGGCTTTTGGAGACGTTAAAATCCCTTCGTGATCTCGGCAATACGGTACTTGTTGTAGAGCACGACCGCGATACGATGCTTGCCGCCGACAATATAATAGACATGGGTCCCGGCGCCGGCATCCATGGGGGCGAGATCATCGCGCAGGGTTCGCCAAAAGAAATCTTGGAGAACCCAAGGTCCCTGACAGGCGCTTATTTGACCGGCAGAAAGTCTATTCCGGTACCAAAGAAAAGAAAGGCCCCAAAAGAAAAATTCCTTGAGATGATCGGCGCCAGCGAACACAATCTTAAGAACATAGATGTAAAGATACCTCTGGGACTTTTTACTTGCATCACCGGGGTCTCCGGTTCCGGCAAATCAACGCTTGTTAACGAAACCCTTTTTAACGGCCTTGCTCAACGCATATATCGTTCAAAGATAACCGCGGGAAAGATGAGAGGAATGAGGGGGGTCGATAATATCGACAAGGTAATAAATATAGATCAGTCGCCCATCGGCAGGACGCCCCGCTCGAACCCCGCGACCTACACCGGCGTCTTTACATATATTCGCGACCTCTTTGCAAATCTTACCGAATCAAAATCCCGAGGTTATAAGCCGGGAAGATTCTCTTTCAACGTGGCAGGCGGAAGGTGCGAGACATGCGAAGGCGACGGCCTCTTGCAGATAGAGATGCAGTTCCTGCCCGACGTCTACGTCACATGCGAAGAGTGTGAAGGCAGGCGCTTTAACCGTGAAACTCTGGAGGTAAGATATAAAGGGGCGAATATCGCCGAGATCCTCGACATGACCATCGAGCAGGCATATAAGTTCTTCGAGAACATTCCCCTTATACGGAACAAATTGCAGACTCTTTTTGATGTGGGGCTTGGATACATTGCGCTGGGCCAATCGGCCACGACCCTTTCCGGCGGTGAGGCGCAGAGGATAAAGCTTTCACGCGAGCTGTCCAAGCGCGCTACCGGCCGAACGCTCTACATAATGGACGAACCGACCACCGGCCTTCACTTTGCCGATATACAAAAGCTCCTCGATGTGCTAAAAACGCTCGGCGAGTCGGGGAACACAATAGTTGTCATCGAACACAACCTTGAAGTTATAAAGTTCGCCGACTGGGTAATAGACTTGGGTCCGGAAGGGGGCAACGCCGGAGGTGAAATAATAGCGGAAGGCACCCCCGAAGAGTTGACACGGAACCAAAGGTCATATACGGGAATGTACTTAAAAGAGGTTCTGTAACTATGATAAAAATACTGTTATCAGCCGCAATAGCGGCGGCGCTTTTATTTCCAAACGTTCCCCTTGCCAAGAAACCGCCTTCTTCAAAAAAAACCGCCGTGGTAAAAGACAGTGAATACGACACACTAGGCAATACCTGCAAGGCCGACGGCAAATGTACGTTCACAAGACGAGAAATGCTTCCCGGAAATATTCCAGCGGAGCTTCAAGTGGTCTCTCTAGGAGGCTTTAACGGGGATGTTGAGAAACTCTTCAATTATATATTCGAAGATATAAGGAGGGTGGCATCTCTTCTTGACGAGAACAATCCGTCCAGCGAGGTCTCAAAAGTGAACGACAACGCCGGCGTTGGCTTTGTGGAAGTGGGGCCCGAGTTCGCCCAACTCATGGTGGCCGTAAAAAAGTCCTTTCTCTGGACCAACGGGGCGTTCGATATCACGACCACCCCTGAGATAGGCAATTTCAACCAGATAAAGGTAAAAGGGAACGGCGGGAACCTTATCTATCTCAAGAAAAAGGGAATGAAGATAAGTTTCAAGAATATAATCCACGGATATTTGGCGGACCTCCTTATCCGCGGCGCATATAACGCCAACATCGATAACGCCCTTGCGGACGTCGGCCCTGCAAAAAGGGGCATTGGTCAGAGCGTTGCCGGCAACTGGAGAACAGAGGTCAACGATTCCGAAGGCCGCTACGCAAAGCGAGGCATGACGCTTGATATTTCCAACGTCTCGGTGGCATCGGCCGTTATCAACGAGAACGCCCCTAAGATAGACCCCCGCTGGGGAACAAGCATATCCCCGTCTTGCAGGAGCGTTACCATAATATCCAGAAATGCCGCCGTTTCAGAATCCCTTGCCTCCGGAATTTTCGTTCTGGGCGCTGATAACGGGATGGACCTTATAAAGAAACTCCAGACTATAAGAGGCATCATCGTTGGCAGCAACGGCGAATTTCTCAAATCTCCCGGATTGTAGCCACATGTTCATCCTGAGCGCGGAGCGAAGGATCACCCATATATTATTTTTTATTTAGCTGATATTTGGCGACTGCCATGTTGTGTTCGGCAAGGGTCTTGCTGAACTGGTGGGTGCCGTCGCCTTTTGCCACAAAGTAGAAATAACCGGTCTCGGCTGGCCAGAGAGCGGCCTTGAGCGATGCTACTCCGGGATTGGCGATCGGTCCCGGGGGAAGGCCTGTGTTGATGTAGGTGTTATACGGGTTCTTTATGGAGAGGTCTGATTTTCTGATATTTCCGTCAAATGCTTTCATGCTGTAAATAACGGTCGGGTCGGCCTGCAGAAGCATATTCTCTTTCAGGCGATTATGGAATACTGAAGAGATAAGAGGCCTTTCGGCATCGTTACCGGCCTCTTTTTCTATGATGGACGCAAGCGTCACCACCTGATTTGTGGTCATCCCCAGTTCTTTTGCCCGCGCCTCGAACTCAGAAGTATAATTCTTAAAGAACTCGCCTGCAAGATAAGATACAAGCCATTCGCCGGTTTGGGGCCTCTGTATAAAATAGGTGTTGGGAAAAAGATAACCTTCTGCGGTTGAATTGTCTATCTTAAGCGAATTGACGAAGTACTTATCCCCCGTCGCCGCGAGAAAGTTATCTTTGAAATACTCGGTAGCGAATGGCTGATTTGCAAGATATTCCGCCATCTGGTCATTGTTCCAACCCTCTATCAGGGTTATCTTGTAGAGCTTACATTCTCCCCTCACCATTTTCTTAAGGATGTCCAGCGAAGAAAGACCATTATCAAAGATATATTCGCCTGCCTTTACCTTTCGGTCATAGCGAAGAAGCCTTGCAGCTATAGAGAATATTATGGGATTCTTGATTACGCCGGCCCTTGAGAGTTGCTCCGCTATCATTATCATGGGGGTGCCGCGAGCCACGACAAAAGTCGCCTCTTCATGGATAATGGGAAGACTCAATGCAAAATAGGCGAACGCCCCAAATGAAACACAAACGATCACGGCCGTAACAACAATGAGCTTTATCAGTAGTTTCATCTGCGTCCCTCCAGCCAATCCCTTAATATCATGACCGCCGCCACTTTATCAATTACCGATTTTCGTTTGGAATGTTTTACGCCGGCCGCCTTCAGCTCTTCGTGGGCGTCACGCGTGGTCATGGTCTCATCGATCGTTTCAACTACAACGTTTGAACACTTCTGTTTCAAACAGGCCTCCACCTTAGTTTTAAGGTCAAGTATATATTTTGCCTGATGGATGACCTCTCCTTCATCGTTATGGGGAACGCCAAATATGAGGTTGGTGATATCGTTCTCTTGAACGAGCTGACATATCAATTTGCAATCAGAAAACATGTCTTTGCGTTCTATAACACTTAACGGTTGGGCAAAGATGCAAAGCGGATCGGTAAGGGCAACACCTATTCGTTTCGTACCAACATCAAGTGACATTGCTCGCATAGATATGGAATGTAAATTACAGTGCTCCCGGAGCGCCGTCAAGCCGAAACCACTTGTCATGGAGCAGATATGATAAAAGTTATGGATTTAGATATATTTTTAGCTTACTTGCTCCGTGACCGGTGGCCGCTTATTTCCAGGAGATGCTAAGACCGGGGCCTGCGTAGGCGGTCATCTTCTGACCGGCAAGTATCTCAACTCCGGCCCTTCCGGAAAATCCCATTTTTACATCTTCCGTCAGATTAATACCAACTCCTATCTCACCGCTAACCCCTCCTCCGGCGGTACCCCCCCCGCTGAACTGCTGGACGCTATACACCTGCCCGGCAAAGCTCAGCGAAACGGCGCCCTCCTTCAAGGGGATATTCTTCTTAACACCCAATCCGGTCCTTAACTTGCTGGCCGCTTTTATATTATCGTATGCGGCCGGTTCGCCGACGGCGTTGGAGACTCGCTTCCCGATATTTGGGGGATATAAAGCGTGTGTCTCAGCTTCCATTTCTACATACATCCCCTCATCTCGTTCCGGAAAGAGCTCGCCGCTATCGACATAACTTCTGACCGCTATCGATGCCGTGGCATTCCCCGGCCCAGCTAATATCTTGTTGTACGGACGCAATGCCACCTCTGTGGATTTAATGTATTTCCTTTTCTTGGCATCCGGAAAAAACGTCTGTCTCACCATAAAACGCGTGCCGCCCATCATCAGGCCCTTATTATCCATGAACGTGCCGGCCGTCTGGGCCAGGCTTCCAAGCAACATCCCTATCCCCATCTCAAGCCGCGGGTCCATATCGGACATCGAAAAAAGGCCGTCCGCTAACATAAAAAGATCTGACGTGCCGCTTGCAAGTAGCGACTCCCCGCCGCCATCCTTTCCGGCAACGAAGCCTCCTATCATTGATACAAGTCCGCCCGCTCCCCTGATTCCCAATCTTGCGCCATAGACATCGAACTGCTCGCTCTTATATGATGCGTTGATCTCTTCTGCGAAGCTTCCCATTCCTACACCGCCAAGGATCCCTTCGAAGAGGTAAAGAACACCTAAGTCTTCCGTCTGCTGGCTCACCCCTCCCGCATCAAAACCGGCGCCGTTCAAAAGTCCGTTCCCTTTGGCAAGCAGCCTGTCCTGGCGGAGCTGTACTCCCCTTTGCACCATTTCCAGAACATCTCCGATAATGGCATAGGTATTGGCAAATGGCGACGGTGGCCCTTCCCTGGTGGGATCGTCGCTGCGAACGCCGCCGCCGAAATTGAGCTTAAATTCCAGGCCCAGGTCCAACGGCCCAAATGCCTGATCTTTGAGCCTGCTATCGTTCACAAGAGGGATATATGACCTCTTTCTAAAAAGCACCTCGGGTTGAAGGTATAGATCGCCAAAATAGATCTCGAGCCCGTAGCCTGTCGTCGTCTCAAAGAAAAGGACCGGCCAGCTGTCGTTCCCGGAAACGTGATAGGAAGCGCCGCCGCCATTTCTATCGCTTCCAAATACCGACCAGCCGCCGCCTAAAGCCCTTCCGGATATCCGGTTGATGGAATAACCTAATCGCCCGTCGCTTCCAAGATTTACGTCCTTGTTAGAGCTCCGAATGTTCAGCCTGAAAAGGTTCGAATCGTACGATGCCTTTGTCCCTTCGCCGCCCGCCGGCATGAGCTTTCCGAACTTCCTGATCTGCTCAAAACCAAGGTCGATACCAAAGCTCTGATCGAGCGAATTGACATCGAGACCCGCACCGAGACATATATAGGAGTATCCCCACGACGTGCCGGTAGTGGGAACCAGAACGTTCCCGCACCAAAAACCTGAGCCCCCTAGTTTAAATTTGTCGACATCGTTCATAATATCATTCCATCATGCTGATGGTATTGTTCGCATCCCTTGAGTTCTGAACGTTGTCATAGCAACGCACTCCCTCGAAGTTATCTTCGGAGCCTTCGGGGTCGCACATCCATCCGTTAAGGACCACGAAGAACATTACGTCCTTGAAAGCGAACGTTAGATTGTTGTCGGAGGCGAACTT
Source organism: Deltaproteobacteria bacterium CG11_big_fil_rev_8_21_14_0_20_49_13 (assembly GCA_002796305.1). Lineage (NCBI taxonomy): Bacteria > Deltaproteobacteria > Deltaproteobacteria bacterium CG11_big_fil_rev_8_21_14_0_20_49_13. The sequence goes on along the minus strand of PCWZ01000086.1, from coordinate 27,873 downwards.
TGCCGTGGCAACCAAAGTTATAGATCCGGTCTCCTGATCAAGAGGCCTTCCCCTAAGGAACGCGGAACCGCCGGTGAAATTATTTCCGGGTTCCGGGCATCCTGCCGGCATCGCACCCTCTTCATCTTTTACCAAAAGCGGCGCCAGATATTTCCACGAGCTGTAGACCTCGCCCCTTATCGGCCTGTTCTTAACGGACGTATCGCAAAGCCGCGGGGTCTCCAATGTAGTATCGGTAAGATTTATCTTATATTCCTGTTTTGCGATATTGACCCTCTTGTCAGGTATCAGATCGTGCTCGCCGCCCGGCAATAAAACTCCGGTCGTAAATGAGAGGTTGAATATGGCATCCATCGGAGGAACGGGACCTAATGGGCCGGCGGGATTATTAAAATATGTGGGGCCCCAGAGTCTGAAACCAACGTTCGTAATATCAATCCGTCCATTTAGCTGATAATATCCCGGGATATCGGACAGCTTTTGAGGCTCGCCTACCGTCTTGCACATATCCTTTCGTTCGCCGCCTTCAAACTCCTCGGAGAGGTGCATCGAAGGGCTTTTGTCCCAGCCGCCCGCAGAACAGTAGAAAAATGAGCAAACGCCGCGCTTGGTCTTATCGGTCGGTCCTTTGCCGTAAAGTTTCTGTTCCTCCTCGCCGCACGGATCAACTTGCTGGCAGAGAGAGATGTTTTCAGCGCGCTCGTCCGGCGTTGCCAGCGGACCCGGATATGAAAGCGATGCCGTATAGATCCTAAGTCCGGGATTCTTGAGCGTCTCGGGAACGTTAGGATAATCAAAGAAAACGCCTTTGTTACCTTCGGGCGCTTCTCCATCGTATACCAGGCTGGTATAAACCGGCAACAAAGGGTCATCGTAAACATTTTTCACCGGATGGGTATCGATCTTGCGATAGACCATCGTGATACCGTCCCCCGGAGTTGTGACGACATTGCCCTTTTCGTCTTTTATCGTCTCTTCATCGAACGGATCGAGAACGATCGCGCCAGGCATGACGAACTTGTCCGACTCCTCTGCAAGACCGTCGGCGATCTGGACATCCATCTCTTCTTTTGAAGATGCGGCCGAAACGCCCGGGAACTGCGGATTCATTATGCCCGCCATCGTCTGCGTCAAGCGGAAGATAAGCTTGCCCTTTATGGGATTGATGACAGCCAGAAGGCCTATATTGAACATTGTCTGCTTCAACGAGCCGTCGGGATTGCGGACCGGCTGGCCTGAACTTTCTAATTCTACTGTCTGAATGGTAAGTCCGCCCTTATACTGTTTTTTCTTCTCCATACCGGCATGAAAATTAACGCAACCAAAAAGAGGCATCGAGTCTGCGGTATAAGCGCCCGGCTTAACATCAAACCCGTTGGGAAGCAGACCTACAGGTTTGAGATCTGTTATCCTGCCCGAAACTCCGCCGCCGGCGTCAAAAATGGGCGTCGTACATCTTACGTTTTCCGGCTTTGCGTCTATTTTGTCCTTTGTATCGAGCCATTCAAATGCAGAGCCGGCATCGAGCGATATCTTGGTGACCCTTACGGATTTAACCGCAGAGTCCGAAAGTTTTATAAAGACGGGGGCCGCAAGATCGTTTGTCTCCGTTGTCAGACCTCTGAACGCGAACTCGCTGCCGTCGGTCTGTTCCTTGGTGCCGGTAGCGCTCTTGAAATACACATGAAGCGAAGGGACCTCTTTTACGGAGGTCATTCCTAAAAGTTCGACTGTTCTGTTCGTTCCCTCGGATGATACCCTCAGCATGGCCCTGTCTTTAGCCGGACGACCAACGACCGCCTCGCTCCCGTCAAAACCAATGAGATCGCTCGGCTCATAAACGGCGGTGACCCTAAAGGTCTCCTTTGAAATATTGTAGGGCTTAAGCGTCACAGGGAGCGCAGTGTTCGCAACGGCTTGGAACTGTTCCACCGACTTGGAACCGGGGAGCTCTTCGATATCAACGGCGGATATAGTAAGCGGCTTAACGCCCTCGTTCTTTATCTCTATCGTTCTTTTTGAGGGAGTAACGCCTCCTTGACCGCCAAGCCCGATCGAAAAGAGGTCCTTGGCGTTCCCTACAGGATCACATGACGGGTCGACGGTGCCGATCGGAGCTCCGTTCTTGTCCACGGAAAGGAGCTGGCAGATATTGAGAAGGACATCTACGCAAGGAATACACTGCGAAAGTTTTTCGGCCCCATCACATTTAATGATCCTGCAACTGAAGAATTCGCGTCTTCCCGTCGTGGATATCGCAACCTCACCCAGTTTGAGAGTATCGGACGCCTGCTGGAATCTGCCGTCCGCGTCCTCCACATCCATCAGCATCTTTCCGGAAGGGCTCATCGCCTCGCCGACCAGCTGATAAACATCGGGCCCCAGCATCAGCATCCGTGAGATCTCGCCGGGACCTTCTACATTATTTTTTTCGGGGTGAAAGGTCACTTTCAGTATCAATGGTCTCTTTGACGGAAGCTCCTGCTTTAAAGAAGCTCCCTGAAGCGCCTCGAACATGAAAGGACCTTGTATCTGCGGTATATCGATCGAAATAGGCTTGGCTGTGGCGTTCACTATCCTGAATTTTGCAGAAGACTCGAAATCGGGGCCGATATCCTGCGAACCCTGTGAAATATAGGCCTTTCCGATCTCCATACTGTTAAGACCCGGAAGCATCGCCTCTGTCTGATGTCCGGTATCATCTAGGACAATCTTGGTAACAAAGGTTGACTGAGGCTTTGAATCACCGCCCTTACACTGAGAGAGAGAAGGGCTGACCTCCCCTTCAAATATGGCGCTCAAAGATGCGCCGTAAAGTTTTTCGTCCGCCGCGGGAAATAGATGACCTATCTTTGTGCCGATGACGAGCGTTAATTTGCCGTCATCCGTCAGAGGCGAACCTTCTATTACGCCCAAGCCTTCGAGATCCTCGGTAGAACCGGTCGTAAACGCAAGGTCCGGAACTTCACCTACCATTCCAAGGGCGTTTATAAAGAACGAATAGCCTTCGATCTCTATGTTGCCTGATTCGTCAATGCTCCCATTTCCTACATTATTAACACCGTCAGTATTACCCTTTCCGTTAAGGGTGATTGGGGCCGGCAGACCGTGCCCTTCAAACGGAACATCTGGAAACGTATTTCCGCGAACTACTATATTCGTACCCCCCATTATCTCTAAAGGGATCGGGTCGATATCGGCACAGAGGGGCTCTTCACCGTCCACCCCCACCTTAACAAACTCGCCGTATATGGATACGCAAAGGTGCGCTGTGAATTTGACCGTACAGCTTCCGGTCGCCACGTTCTCGCTTGGCCCTTCTTCCTGTACGGTCATCCCCTCCTTGCTGTCGCTTGCCGGAAAATATTGGGGCATGTAATCGGGTCCCGCACAGGCAGAGAAAAGCCCCGTTACCAGTGAACAGTAAACAGTAAACAGTAAAAAATAAGCGATGATCCGTGATTTTGACACTATTCTCATAACTAGTCATTTATCGGCAGAACGGCGAATAAGTTGCGTACTTTTTTAGGGCGCCTTAGCGAGGGCTCCGAGTTTAGGCGCCCTTTTCCCGAGCTTGTCGAGGGATCGGTCCAATATCAATACGCGTTCCGCCAACGCACTGCGCATTGAATCCGCACGAAAAACGAATATGTAAAAACTTAGCAACCTTTTTGGAGATCTGCCGATAAGAACTGCGGTGCGTAAGTACGTAAGTATCTAAGTGCGTAAGTGTGTAGGGGTAAAAAGGGGTAATCATGCGATATTACATAGCTATTTTACTGCTGATCCTTGGGTCTGCAAGGTCTGTGGAGGCCTTCGACGCCCTTCATATAATGGATATACTCAGCGGCAAGGCGGAGGCGCCCCAGGAAAATAATGATGGGGTTTCCCTTAACGCGCCTGCCTGCTCACACGGCGCAATGGTTCCCGCAAAGATCTGTGAAATAGGCTCCGGTTTCCTATGTGTGAACACCCCTCCTCTTAGCATCACCGAAGATACTATAATGATAAAGGGGACGATAGATCTCAGAAACAACCAGATTTCGTCACTTGCGGCCTCTGTCCAAAATGAATATACGAACGAATATAAACAACTAAAGTTCGCCTCACCAAATGCGAGCGAAAGCTGCTGGAGTTCCGATGCCGATTATTGTCTGGATAATAACGGGTTCTATTCCATCAAGGTCTCGCTAGGCGATAAGTTCGGTCCCTATGCAGTATCTGTCTCTGCAACAAGGGTGAACGGAAATCCTGCAACGGAAAAGGTGAGACTTTCAAAGGTCACCGATCTCGATCTTTCGAAAGAAGATATAAAAACCACCCTTTCGGACAAAAGCATAAACGTAACGATAGACCTGCTTCACTCGTGTCAGTTCTGTGATTTCATAGGAACATCGACCGGCGGCGTTGAGACAACGGTAGTAAACACTATTACGGATTCGGGCGGAGATGTAAAACAGGCAACGGAAAGATCCAATGTCGCTTCTAACGGCATCTTTTCGCTCTGTCTTCCGGCGGGAAACGGCACAAATGATCTGACAGTAAGCGTATGCAACGCCACCACAGGATACGATAGATCAAAATGTCCCACGGTAAAGCTTGACCCGATATCCGCCGGCGGCGGAAACTCCGGCATAAAATGGCTGACACCTGTCGAACTATTTTACAGCGCAGATATCAATCCGACGGTCGCTCTGTCATTTTCCCTTGCAGATGTTGCTTCCGACGTAAAGCTTGCCTTTAATCGCGATGAAGAATTGACCCTCGCTCCCGGCGGTTCCGACGGAACATTCAACATCAACCTTAGCCCTGAAACGGGGATGAACGTCGGCGTCATTAAGGTCGGCGAAGATTCATATCCATTTGCCTTCGGCTGGGGCGAGATAGTGAGCCCCTTCGACAAGAGCGGTAACGTCAAAGGTAAAGAGGGCTATACGATAAACAACGCCGGCGGTTTTTCGCTCAGCCAGAAGTTCTGGACCGGTGCGATAAGGGGATTGGCCAACAACTATCTCAGGTCCGACGAGTTCAAGGACCTTCTAAAGAAGATCCCTCAAATGATGGATAGCAGCAACAGCGCGTCTGACAGCCCCGACAGTTCTTCGGTAGAGATATCAAGGATCCAACAGGAGATACCTAGATGCAAAAGTGACACGACAGACAAGAACGCGCAGAAGTTCGGCTTTAAGATGTCAAGATGGCCGGTTCTAGACCTTATTGATATTCCAAGCGTTGAGTTCGACCAGGACAAGATATCCTTCATCTTAAACGCTGAGAATCTCAAGGTCTGGGCACAGACGTTCGTAGATAACAATAGCGACGGCGTTCCCGATAAGCGGGTACTTCCTCTCATAATAGGGTTCAGAAAAATATTCTCACCCGTTGAGATAAAGGTGGACAGAAGCAAAGAGGCTCCCCTCTTTCTGCTTACCGGCCCTTCTACGGATTGCGAATATAAATCCGGCAACGCATGCGAGCACAAACCGGCGATACTCGTCCCCAAAGATTTCATAGGCAACGCCACGAAAGGAGGCTCGTTTCTCGCCTGCGACGAGGGCGTTGACAAGGACTGTATCGGGGTGAACATGTTGAACGGCCAGACCGCGCTTATAAGCATGACCGTGCTGGATACTATAAATGATCTTTTATACTGCAAAGGGAGCGCGTTGGTCACCTATATCATCCGTGAAAAGATTAAGGGCTTGGAAATACCGTTAAATATCCTTGGCGACAGAGAATGGAGCGTTCCCACAGGTATAGATCTCTTAAGCAATCAATTCAACGTCGATAAGGAAGGGATATGGGGAAAGGTGCCTGCAGTTGTAGGAAATGAAGGTTTCTATTCCTCATTCGACCCACGATTCAAGAATGCTGGTGTCGGCTTTATTAAAAAACCCGATCTCTCTGCCCCGCCGTCCATTGCATCTAAAGATGCGCTCAGCGGAGGCTACGACTTCGGCATAGGCATAGGTGAAGATTTCATCAACGGTCTTCTCTTTGTGCTGACCGAACAGGCGGGAAATGGACTTTTAGACTGGGATTACCACGACATATTCCTTAAGAAGCTGGAATTTGACACCGTCACAAAGTGTGACGAGTTCAAGCCTACACCTGAAGAAGATTCGCCTCCGACCATCTGCAATCTGCGTCCGCGCGTGGGCGAGCTTCTCGGAAGCGCTTTGACAGCGAACGGATATTTTCAGCAGAAACAGCCCATAATGATGAGGATACGCGGCAACCGAGCCCTCACCCCAAGGGTCGGGTTTTTCGGCAAGGACGACAAACAATATTTCGATATCCAGCTGGGCGAGGTAGACGTTATCTTCTACGCGCTTGAGACAGAGAACACGCTTGGGCCCGATAGATACGGGAACCTTCAGATCAAAGTAGATGCCAATGGCGATCCCGTGATCCGCTCCATGAACCCTACCGATCCCGATCCGGAGAACGGTCCGATCGTGAAGTTCAAACTGTCTGCCCTTATAGCACTTGAGATATCCAAGATCTTCACGGACCAGGATGATCCATCCAAATTTGGAATAACGCTAAGGACGGACCCCGCGCTCTCCAAGATATTCTTCAGGCAGATCCAAGGCGGAAACACGACCGTTATCTCCGACAAGAGTCTCATATCGGCGCTTTACGAAAAGATAAATTACGGGATCAATATATTCGCAGAGGAAAAGAACGCGATAAAGTTCGACCTTCCCAAGGAAGTAAGCCTCGACCAGTTCAAAGTTCTGGGGCTTGAAAGACTCTCCTTCGGTAAGGACGGGCTTTACTTCGGGGTGGAGCTGTCACAGGAATATGCCGACATCCTGTTCAAGCTCTCCCTAACGCAAACCCTTACCTACCACGGGGAAAAGAAGACATTTAGGGTCCCGGAATAAATCTTAAAAAGCTATTGGGCTACACTACTGTCCGGTTAAATTGGGAATAGCGAGAGTTGAGATGATATAGATTTGACACGTCTTTCCTTTGGTGCATCTGCTATTCCAAAATGCCAAAAGTTGAGCCAAGCGCATATAATGGAAACACCATCGACGAAGAGTTAGAAACAAAGAAGCGGGCTGGAATTCCTTTACCTTCTAGGATCCAGCCCGCTTCCCAACTTCTGGTGGTAATTATAACAAAACTCGTCCCATGTTGCAATAGCTAATTTCCCATTATTCAAAAAATCGTATTTTCATAAACACTTGCCCAAAATTTGTTCAAAAAATCCTTAAAATAGTCTCAAAGATACAAAAATGGCCCGCAAATTTGTACAAAATGAGAACTTATCATTTTAATCGGCAACATCGCAGACCGCCAAAATTCTGTCATGCGCTAACTATCTGTTATTTAGCACATTACTGTTTTTTTATCAAACTGATAACGTTTCATAAGTTTATCCGCAACCCAACCTGTCTTACCGATTACTGGTTATCATCGACAACTAGTTGATATTTAAGCTTTTACTGATTACTGGCCACCGATCACCGATCACCGCACGTCTTGGCACGCCCCTTGCTTCACCAATGAGTGAACAATGAGGGTAATATGAAACCCACCAAAAAAAATCAATGGTTAGTGATAGTTATGACAGCTGGGTTATTGATCACCCATGCATGTGGCTCCAATCCATCATCCTACGGGAGCTATAAGGCAAATAGCGCGGTTGAGGGTGGCGACCCCGCAAGCGTCACCAACACAGCAAACAGCCCCGCCGAAATGAACGTTGGGGACATATATACAGTGACCTTTGATAATAAGGAGGATGGCGTTATAGATTTTGAAGGAACAGACAGTTCGGCTCAGTTCATCCTAGCCATTGGGTCCTTAGACACGATCCAGACATCGAAGACGGTTCAGCTGGCAGACGAAGGGGCCGAGATGGATATTACCGAAGCCCCCGAAGAGATACTTGGCGGTGAAAATTGGACAGATATCAGCGCGAACGACGCGCTGGAACAAAGGCTAAGAGGCGCTGAGATGGAACTGTCGCTGGATCCTGATATTTCAAAAGCATCCCCTTTAATAAACGAAGCGGCCGGTGCTATGAAGGCTATGGTCGGCGCTTCAAGAACGGTCGCGCCGGCAGTGGGAGATTCGGAATCGTTCAAGGTCCTGGCGGGACTCTCATCGCTCAGTTCATACAAGACGATTCAGGCCAAGGCAAAGTGCGTTGCTGACAATGTTGTATTCTATGTTGATACACAGGTTGAACTATACAATCCGGACGATCTTACAGATTCGGATGTCAACTCGCTCTGTGCATCGTTTGACGCCGTCGTAGCAGAGGAGTTCGATTTGTTCGGCGAGACTTCAGATGTCAACGACGACGGTCGCGTTGCAGTTCTCATGACGCCTCAGGTCAATCGTCTGGGAGCTATGGGCGGAGGTATAATAACAGGCTTCTTCTTTGCAAACGACCTCTATTCAGGCTCCAACTCGAACTTCAGAGAGATAATATATGTCCTCGTCCCCGATTCGAAAGGAACCTACGGAGTAGCGATACCAAAGGACTTCGCAATGGACAATCTTCTCCCCGCCGTTCTCCCGCATGAACTACAACACGCAATAAACTACAACCAGAAAGTATTTGAGTCGGGAATCTCTGCCGAAGAGAACTGGATGAACGAAGGCCTCTCTCACCTAGCGGAAGACCTTGTCGGATTCAATCAGGAAAATCCTTCGCGCATCGAGGTCTATTTGAACAATACCGGGTCCTATGGACCGATAAGCGCCGGCTCTCCCAATCTTGCGGAACGCGGAGCCTCTTACCTGTTCCTTCGCTATCTGTATGAACAGTCGGCGAACGGGAAAGAATTCGTATGGAACCTTCTGCATTCCGACAAAACAGGAGTGGAAAATCTCGAGGCGGCGTTTGCCGGGACATCCTCCGACTTCGATCAGATATCCGAATTCTTGCTGAGATGGGCTTCTGCAATGGTCATGTCGAGCTTCAACCTAAGCAAAGATGCCAGGTTCTCGTACAAAGAGAGGGTGCTAAATCCATCAACCAATCACTATGAAGGCGTATGCCTTGACTGCGATACGGAAGACGGCCGGGGAACTATCCTCAGCGGAATGACATTGGCCACCTACTACTGGGTCTCGCAGACAAGTATCGAAGCGACGGCATCCAAATTCTATAAGGTGACCTCGTTCCCAAATAAAATGGATATCTCATCCAATTCGACCGGCTCCTACGGCGCCACGCTTATAAGATTTAAGTAGTAAAAACGTTAAAAAAACACCCACTGGGTGAAAACATACCCGCTATTTTGGCCACAGTAATCGGTGATCGATAAGTGGTTAATCAGTAACATCTCAATATTATTGAATTATTATAACGGCTCATAACTTTTTGTAGACCCAAATCTTGGCACAAGAATTGCTTTCTACAGTCAGTATGAGGCGTTATTGGGGGGTAATAATGTTATCCGTTCTGGTTGGAATATATGGGTGTGGAAGCTCAACCTCCGGTCCTAGCATAGATTCAAAGGCCCAGACCAGCGGCGGCGCAGAGGATAGTAATGTGGTGGCTTCCGTTTCTGCGATGACCAAGGGTGATCTTTATTATGTTACGTTCGATTCCAACGGCGATGCGGCCATCGATTTCACCGGAGCAAGCGCAGGCACGGAATATACCCTGATGGTTCAGTCAACAAACCAAATTTCATCAAGCGTTTCAATAGCACAATCCGATATTTCGATGAACCTTGCAGATACATTTGACCTTGTACTGAGACAAAAGGAGAATATCCATGCCGAGGACGGAGATCTGCCGGTGGCAAGGGACGATACGTCATTTTCGGTGGGCAAATCGGTGGGCGATACGAGATCTTTCATATCGCTCACGAACATATCCGGCACCACTTATGAAACGGTCAATGCAGTGGAAAAGTGCAGAGACGATCATATCATCGTCTATCTGGACTCAAGGGTCCCATCGTCGGACATGTCTGACACCGATATAGCCTCGCTGTGCGGCAATTTCGAATATGCCGCAGCTACGGAGGAGACAATAATAGGAGGCCCGTCGGACGTTGACGGCGACGGTCATGTTGCGATACTTATCACGCTTTCCGTGAACAAAATGGGAGCCAGTGGCGGCGGAATCATCACCGGTTATTTCTACTCGGACGATCTGTACGCATATAATGCCGGTAGCAATCCAACATCCAACGAGATGGAGATCATTTATGTACTTGCGCCCGATCCCGACAATGAATACGGGGCGGTCGCCATATCGAATGATTTTGCCACTGAGCAACTCCTGACTGCCGTGGTCCCGCACGAGCTTCAACACGCCATCAGCTACAATCAGCACGTTCTTATCAACGGAGGAAGCTCCGAAAACAGCTGGCTCAACGAAGGAATGAGCCATCTAATGGAAGATGTGGTCGGATTTGGGCAGGAAAACCCGTCGCGCATCGAAGGGTTCCTTAATTCCCCCGGCTCAACTTCACTATCTCCGAGTTCATCACCGGGGCTTAATTCACGAGGCGCTGAGTATCTCTTTTTGGAATACCTTTATGAGCAGGCGGACGACCCCAACGGGTTCCTTGCCGCGCTTGTCGATACAAGCAATACCGGAAAGACGAACATAGAGACATCCTTTGCCGGAGCAGATGCCAATTTTGATGAATGGAGCGAATTCATGCGCAGGTGGGGTGTCGCCCTCGCGCTTACCGATACCGGGATATCATCGACCGCACAATACCAATACGATCCAAGAACATGGAATTCCACCACATCTCATTGGCAGGGAGTGTGCGTTATTTGCGCCGCCGAAGACGGCGCAATCAGGAACACAACGCTTACAGGTCCTTATATGCAATCGCTGACTGGCAGCTCTATTTCCCTATCCCTCTCAGGGACGGCGACTGCCTTCTATTCAATAGCATCTCCTCCAACGACCGTAACCTTGAGCGGCTCCTCCAGCGCCGGACTTCAGGGAGTCCTTATCCGTACGGAATAAACGAATATTTTTATTTTGATTTAATCTTTCTGCGTGATAGAGGTTGAACCGCTTAAACAAGGGGGTCAACCATGCAGGGAATAGAAAATTTTCTGGTAAGTGCAAGCGACCTCGTCTGGGGGACTCCCCTTTTGATCCTTCTCTGCGGAACACACATATTCCTGACGATTCGATTAGGCTTCATACAAAGGTATATATTCAAGGCCATAAAGATATCCTTCAGTTGCTCTAAAGAAGGAGAGGGAGACGTAAGTCAGTTCGGGGCCCTCGTGACCGCTCTGGCCGCGACCATGGGAACCGGCAACATTGTGGGCGTCTCCACGGCGATAGCGCTGGGAGGCCCTGGGGCGATACTCTGGATGTGGCTGACGGGCGTTTTCGGCATCGCCACAAAATATTCGGAGGCCCTTCTTTCCGTTAAGTACCGCGTGATAAACAAACAAGGGATGATGGCCGGCGGACCGATGTATGTCCTTGAGCGGGGAATGAACGCAAAATGGCTTGGGGTGATATTTGCAGGACTAACGGCAGTGGCCGCGTTCGGCATAGGTAACATGGTCCAGGCGAACTCCATATCGCACCTTGTAAATGAGACCTTCCACATATCGCCGTGGATAACTGGCGGAGCGCTGACCATTCTCACGGCGTTTGTGATCTTGGGTGGCATTAGATCGATAGCCAAGGTTTGCGAAGCGCTTGTACCCTTCATGGCAATAACATACGTGTTCGGATGTCTTATACTTTTAGGCCTTAAGTATTCGACCATTCCGGACTCGATAATGCTCATAATAAATTCCGCATTTACCGGACACGCTGCCATGGGAGGCTTTGTGGGCGCAGGGATCAGAGAGGCCATGAGATACGGCGTTGCGCGCGGCCTCTTTTCGAACGAATCAGGCCTCGGGAGCGCGCCTATCGTGGCCGCCGCCGCACAGACCAAGAATCCGATAAGGCAGGCTCTTGTGTCATCTACCGGAACTTTCTGGGATACAGTGGTGGTCTGCGCGATAACGGGTATTGTTATCATCAATTCGGGTTTTTGGCAACAGGGGCTAAACGGCGCAAAGCTCACCAAGGAGGCTTTTTCGGGGATACCCTATATAGGTCCGATCGTATTGACCATAGGACTTCTCACTTTTGTATTTTCGACCATCCTTGGATGGTCCTATTACGGCGAAAAGGCGGCAGAGTATCTTTTCGGGACCGGCGCAATAAAACCTTACAGAGTCATGTGGGTAATGGCGGTGATGGTAGGCTCCGTCTCTACACTTCCTGCGGTATGGGCCTTCGCAGATATAGCCAACGGCCTCATGGCGGTACCTAACCTTTTATCTCTTATCGTGCTAAACGGGGTGCTCGTTTCAGAGACCAGAAAATATCTGTGGAGCGGTAACATCGAAGAGAGTTCGCGCGAAACAACCCATCGCCTCAACCCTTTATCACCCCAAGAAGAACAAGCTTAGCAGTTTTTTGGAGCGACCCAAAAGCGACACCATCGATCAGAAATCGGATATCTGACTTCTCTGCCTCTTCTTCATGTGAATTCGCGCTGGTAGATGTCGATCATGGAAAGGAGAAGCACGCCAACAAGAGGCCCGATAATAATGCCGACAGGCCCGAGCCACAGACCGCCTCCGACAAGACAAAGTGCGAGAAGTAACGGGTTCACATGCACGGCGCCACGCATCACAAGCGGCTTGATAAAATTATCGGCCATGGAAACCAGCCCGATCCCATAAACTAGAATAAAGATCCCCCACCCAACGTCCCCGGTTATAATAAGACCTATCGCGGCGGGGACATACATCAAGGGTCCGCCAACCACGGGTATCATGGTTACACCTATGGCAACAAGTCCCCAGACAACGGGGTTCGATATCCCCGCTATCGCAAAACCGATACCTATCAGGATGCCCTGAGCAATAGCTGTCGCCACCATTCCAAGAAAAGTCCCTGAAATCACCCGTCTTATCTCTTCGGATAGTATGTCTTTATGTTCGTCCTTGAGCGGCGTGAGCGAGATAATCGTGCGGTAGATGTTCGGCCCCTGGGCAAAAAGGGCAAACATGAAGATAACCATCAAAAAAACGCCGCTTATCATGCTTGCCGTTGCCGCGACTACTCTCGGTGAATATTGATAGAAGACCTTGCTGAGCGACGCAAGAACTACCAAGAGCTCGGCGCGGAGGTTGAAATCCGACGGAAGCCAATCGGAATATTCGGAGGCCTTTGCCGCAACCCAAAGATTAGCCTGATCAACGACACCGGAGAACTCTCCGCTTTGTAGCTGGATCGAAATATAATGTATAACGCTGTTCATATTGGCCATTATTATCCCTACTATGATAGCGAACGGCGTAATAATGCACAAAGAGACCAGTATAGTTGTAAAGAACGAGGCGAGATACCTCTTTCCCCCGACCAGTCTTAAAAAGAGGCCGTAAATAGGGTTAAAGATAATGACGATAAGGAGCCCCAAGAATGCCGGGATGAAAAACGGTTTAAGTATCCTGGCGAATGCCACGATAAGGACTAAAAAGAGGATGATAAAAGCGATTTTTGTCGGTCTGTTTTCCATAGTGAAATATCAAATATCACAGTTACATCAAGGTGTCTATCCGTCTTTTTAATGGCAAAAAAAAGCCCCGTTCTTGCGAACAGGACTTTTTAAAAATGAGTTTTGCTGGATCCTTCGCCGATCACATCCATTCGTATTCAACGACATCCTGCGGCTCAAAGAAATAGCTCACTTCGAACTTTGCGGTCTCGGGAGCATCGCTTCCGTGAACTGCGTTGTTCTGTATGTCGGTACCGTAGTCGCCTCTGATGGTTCCTTCAGGCGCCTTTGTAGAATCCGTCGGGCCCATTACATCACGCCATTTCTTGATGGCTTCTTTCCCCTCAAGGGCCAGCACAACAACAGGGCCTGATGTCATGAAACCAACAAGCGGCTCAAAGAAGGATTTTACCTTGTGAACGGCATAGAAACCTGCTGCGCGCCTCTTGTCCAGCTGAAGCATCTTTATGGCCACTACCTTTAATTCATTCTCTTCGATCCGGTTCACGATCGCTCCGATCACTCCCTTTTGGACCGCGTCCGGCTTGATTATTGCCAATGTTCTCTCGGTGTTCATAAATATCTCTCCTTTTTGTTTGACCGGCGGATAACCTACATAAGAGGTCTTAATGTGTCAAATCAAATTAATTCAAGTTAATTCCGTCTATATTTTCCGGAGCTTCGTATCCCATAAGTTTTAGATAGGTCGGGAATATATCGACCGTTCTCATGGGAACATCCGGAAGCTTAATATTAGAGATCACAGGCACAATCATATGTTCCTTGTGCAAACTTCCATGGCTCGACCTGTGCTCCGGATTCTCATATTTGACACGCAGATCGTACCCCGGCGTCGCACTGACCACAAGATCTCCGCACCTGGGCGAAGTGAATATATGGGCAAGTTGGTATGGGGCATCGGGATAGTCGGAATCAATGGTCGATGAAAGCATCTCTCGTGAAGAATGAAGCGTGGTTCGTGCAGCGTCAAATGGATAACCGAACGGGTCCTGTTCTTTTACGAAATAGCTTATTCGGTCCCCTTCCATCTTGACCTTGGCCCTTCCTCTCTTGGTCCAGACAACTATGTTATTCTCACGATCGCGCATGGCGATAACGTCAACGGCCGGTTCGGCCAACAGCTCTTTGAGCAGTCCCGGATACATCGAATTGATGTCCTCTATGGTTGCGTGTCCGCTCCAACCTTCTTCTTTTCTAAAATAGATATGGGTCATGCCGTTCCCGGAGACCATGCTGGCAGCAGCGCAATCCTTCCGGTAGATAAGAGGGAAATAAAAGGTCTTGATACCGCGGTCTTCCAAAAACGTGTTCACGCAGAAATGTGTATGGGTCGCGGAAAGGCCGTGATCTGAGACGATGAAAAAGAGCGTGTCGTCCCATTTATTATCGGCCTTTAGCTGACCGATGAGCTCCCCCACACAATTATCGAAGAATTTATACTGTTCTATCGTTGATCCGTGCTTCGGATGATTCATGTGGGAATATTCATCTATCCCCGGAAGGACCGCAAAGAGAAAATCAATATCCTTCTTCGCCACCTTCATCGCCTTTTTAAAACCGCAACCGTCAACGAATTTCCATCTGTCGGTAAGATGACCGTAATACCAATACCACATGCGCATTATCTTTGTCAGGTTCCTCTTGCCAACACCTCTGTTTATCGAATTGAATATGGAATAGGACCTGGGAAGGATCTCGAAGACATTATATATGTCGTTACGCATGTCTGAATTGATCCTGAAGGTCTCGACCCCAACGTAGCTTCTATACCTTCCATGAGAACCGAAAGAAAGAACGGAGCCGTGACCGAAATTGTGGTAGAGTTTTTTGTCGAACCATCTGATGCCTGGAACGTTGCATGTTGCGGGAAGGCACCCAGTCAGATACGGAATGTGAGCCGGGCCGGTGGTAGACGGAAAGACGGTCACTGCGCGCCTTATCGACCCTTCGGCCAAAAGTTCTTTATTGATGTTCGGAAGCTGGCCCTGAGCGATAAGCTCGCTCAAGACATCGTGCTTTGAGCCATCGGCTAAAAGGATTATACAACGTTTAAATGACATTGAATGTTATTTCTTCTCGTTCCTGATCGATGTGAGCTTTCTCTGCATCCTGCCGACAAGGTCCTGAAATCCACCCTTTTTAATGATGGAGTCGAACTGATATTTATAGTTATCAAGAAGGCTGGCACCGTCCAGAATGACGTCGAATATCTTCCATTCGTCGGCCTCTTTTTTCAGCTTATAGTCGATGCTCACCCTGATATCCTCGGACTTGACAAAGACAGAGGTCCTTGTCAGGGCTCTGGTCTTTTCGGGGTTAAGGAGCTTGTCTCCCCTGTATGATACAGTATAGACGTTCTGACTCTTTGCCTTCTTCTTTCCCTGTTCCTTTGAAAGTATAGCCCTGTTCTCAAGAAGGTCGGTCATTAGTTGGACAAAATCGTTGCGCTCTTTCTCTGTGAGCGGGGTCCAGTGTTTACCAAGGGCAAGCCTTGAAAGTTCCCGAATATTAAAGGTTCCGTGCAGGATCTCCTTTTTAAGGCTCCTGTTGAACTCCTCATCGGCGGGGGGAAGAGCGCCTGTCTTATAGTCGTCAAGCTTATCATCAAGGTCCTGAATAGCCCGGGTTGGTGTTCCAACCGAAGCCTTTGCCGCCATGACAGAAGAAGAAACAAGAGGCAAGAGGCAAGAGGCAAGAAGCACGATAAAAGGCGATGCAAGATGCAGGAAGCAGGAAACATGATAAAACCTTCTTGCTTCTTGCTCCTTGCCTGCTCCGAGCTTTGTCGATGGGCTTCTTGCCTCACGCTTTGTGTCTCGTCTCTTCATTTCGCCACCTCCGGAAGCAATCCCATCTTCTCGTCCAGCTGAGCCAGCGCGGCGTTATAATCGAAGACCGCTTCAAAATACCTGCCGCGCGTCATCAGGACAAGCTGGAGCGCATCCACTATATCCTTTTGTTCTCCAACCCCTATATCGTAGTTGCTTTGCGACAGAAAGAGTAGTTGCCTTGCCGCCTTTTCCGCGTCCCTCGCCGCTTTCAAGTTACCCATTGAGGTCTTTGCCCTCAAAAATGCGTCCCTGACGTCAAGCTTGATCCCCTCTTTTGCTATCATCTGTTCAAGGTTAAGTTTATAATACTCGCTCTTTGCCTTGCTTATCCTTGCCACATTCCCGTGAAAATCCCACTTACTTGAAAGTTGAACGCCAAAACCGGCGCGTGTGAAGCTAAATGGATCGTCAAAATCGTCCTTTGTCGTGACATTATACATGGGGCCCACGGTACGTCCCAGTTCGAAGAATGCACCGACGCCAAGGTCCGGGAACCATTTCTTCTTCTCCAAAAGATACTGGTTCCTTTTTACATCGAGCCCCGCTTTGAGCAACTTAACATCCGGCCTGTTGGCCATAGCAACTGTAACATAGTCGGCAAACGATTTAAGGTTCGCTTCGACGGGTCTTAACTTATTTGAGAATACGGTAAAGACCGTTCCCGAAGCAAGCCCCATCTGGACCCGCAGTCCTTCTAGGGCCAAAGTTTCCTTCTGTCTCGCATCGGCAAGGCGCCTTTCAAGGTCGTAGAGGAAGACCTTCATTTTAAGGCTATCCATCGGCGAGCTTACCTCTTCGCTCTCTTCGTCCTTGTTCTCGCGCTTTGCTATTTCATCGCTGAGACGTTTGTGCGCTTCGGAAAGGAGCCTTCCCACCTCTTCCGCAAGAAGGATACCATAATAGAGTTGCCTGACCTTTGAAACAAGCGAGTTCTTCTCTTGAAAGGCATATGTCTGCGCGGCCTGGATCCCGCTCCTGGCCATCTCTTCCGCAAGAGAAAGTTTGCCGAAAGAGTAAATGGGAATGCCCATGTCAAATTTCACCCTATTCCACCATGACCATTCGCCTGAGAAGAAGCTTTCGACGGCTCTCTGCGCGTTTTGCGGAACGGGCGCCGTGCGATATTCAAAGTTGAGTATGGGCCATCCGATAGCTGACGCCTCCATTAACTGCGCCTTTGCGGCATCAATACCGTAACCTGTCGCCTGCAATTTGGCGTTGTGTTCCAGCGAGATCCTCAAACAGTCTTCAAGGGTAAGCTTTAACGGGGCCGTCTCCATCAGGGTCGCCGGTTCGGCCAAGATACCTTTTAAGAACGGGCTTTGTTCATCTCCATCATAATCAAATTCGTCACCCAGCGAATCACCGTCGTAGGCTGTCTCTTGAGAGACCTCTGTAGCCGGCGTTTGATGAATGGTATTTTGCGATGGAGAAGGGGCTGCGGCATCTTCTTTTGCCGCCGAAGAAGCAAGCGGCAAAAGAACCACCAACAAAGCGGAAAATAAGGATATTTTTAAAATTCTAAAGGCCATTTTGTTAGCGCGCTAGTAGCTAGCAAACAACGCCCCCAAATGCAAACGATTTCCGTTATCCCGGTGCAAGGAATGAAACCCGCCTGATGGCTATATATTTGATCAGGAAAATGACGGTCAGGGTGCATAGGGAGATTGCCAGGATTTTTTGCGTTGAGAGTGAGTATGCGATAGCAAAGTCATATGAGCCCGTTGCACGAGTCCCGTAAATTTCATTTTATCAGACATTGGTCATGGTTTTCAAGATTGCCAGCAGATATTCCAGCCGGTCATTTTGAAGTAAGAGTTTGGGAGTGAGAGGAAAGTTGGCATAAATAAATTGGTTTGTAATGTATGTGTAGCGTGGTTTTGCTGGCGGCGGCAATTTGACAAAGCGGTGGTTTTATGGCATACAGTGTTGCGAAGGAAGGAGATGCCATGGGATACAATTTTTTTGAATACAATCGGGAACAACGGTATTTATTGCCGCCGTCACTTCAGGAGTGGGTTCCAAAGGGCGATCTTGCGTGGTTTGTTCTAGATGCTGTGAAGCAGATGGACCTAAGCGAATATTACAAAGGTTATCGCACAGATGGCAGTGGTGCAGCGGGCTTTGATCCTTCGGTGATGGTAGCGATATTATTGTACGCGTATTGCGTAGGAGAGCGATCATCGCGAAAGATCGAACGACTGTGCGAACGAGACGTGGCGTTTCGGGTAGTTGCGGCGAATCTAACACCTGATCATAGCACGATCAGTCGATTTCGGAAAGATCACCGGGAAGCTATTGGCAAGTTATTTACCGAGATACTCCGGATATGCGGGGAAGCTGGATTGGTAAAAGTGGGGGTCGTGGCAATAGACGGGACGAAGATAGAGGCGAACGCATCGTTGGCGGCGAATCGGACGCACGACCGTTTGCGGAACGAGGTTGAGAAGATATTGGACGAGGCGGATGCGATAGATAAAGCAGAAGATGCTTTATATGGCGAAGGCAAACGCGGAGACGAATTGCCGGAGATAGCAAAGCGCGAAGAAGAAGAGCGGGAGAGCGGCCAGAAAAAGAGTGGGCGTAAGCCCAAGGAGCCAGACAAGAATCCTGATGCTGAAGCGAAGGCAAACGTGACCGACCCTGAGAGTCGAATCATGAAGACGCGAAAGGGTTACGTTCAGGGATACAACGCGCAGACGGCGGTAGCGGAGGGGCAGATTATAATATCAGCCGGGGTAACGCAGGAAGAGAACGACGTGGGTCAGATGCATCCGATGCCTGGCAAGGCGAAAAAGGAATTGAAAGCGGCTGGGATAGCGGGAGAGATGGAACACGCGTTGTTTGACGCCGGATATTGTAGCGAAGATAATTTATCGAAGTTGGCAAAAGACGGGCCTGAGGTATTTGTGGCGACGACGAAGGATTGGAAACAGCAGAAGGCGCAGAAGGATTGTGGGAGTCCGCGAGGAAGGATGCCGAGGGGATTGACGAAGAGAGAGCGGATGGAGCGCAAACTGATGACAAAGGCGGGGCAAGAGATGTACGGAAAGCGAAAGATAATTGTTGAGCCGCCGTTTGGACAAATGAAAGATGGACAAGGTTTTAGACGGTTCATGGTGCGCGGAATGAGATCGGTCAGTAGCGAGTGGCGATTAATGTGCGCTTCGCACAACCTGTTGAAACTTTGGCGCAGCGGGATGCAGAAGGTTCTTGGAAAGTGGCAGACAGCTCTGGTCATGTGTTAGGTGGAGTAGCCTACAGAGACACAATTTGAAACTATTTGCCGAAATATCCGCGAAGTATTTTGAAAATTGAAATTAAAGTCAGATAAAACGAAATTTACAGGACTCGCGCAACGGGCTCTTGTATGAGGCGAATCTTGCGGTTACCGGGGGCCTAGGTGTATTCCAAACAGAAGCTGAACCAAAGGCAACTCTTGCCAACGTCAATGAAGATGGCTGGATTTGGATCCGACGCGATTGATACAACGATAATGGTTGTGAGTGCAGCATTAGTAATACTAGCCGCGTTTTCTGGCAAACGCGGAAGCGGCGGTCCGGTTCCTGTGATGGAGGCGCCAAGTCGTGGTCCAGTAACTGGAAGGCCGATAACTCTTGCCTTGCCACAGGGTACGATTGAAGCTATCAAGGAGGCCATGATGGGAAAAGGAAGAAATATGCCGACGGTGTATCTAAGTAGTGGGAGTGGCGTTAGAAACACGTCAGATAGGGAAACAGAACCTGCCCGAAAAAAGAATGTGTTTGTAGATTTTCATGATGATACGGCACTCCGGATCGTTAATGGTGATGGAGATTTTAGTGTCGGAAGCGCTAAAATGCAGGTCGATCTGCCCAAAATTATGGCTTCAGGAAAACTTGGAACGTTATTTTTTTCGATCTGGAGCGATCCTGTCTTTCGTGGACAAGAGGGTTTTACAAATACGTTGGATATCGCAAGAACCTTAAAGGAAACATTGGCACGCCATGAAGGACAACTTCAAGTATCAACAACGAGATCCGACATTGAAGGCGCTATAGGCGGCGGAAAAGTGGCTGTGGTACTTGCTGTAGAAGGTGGACACTCTATCAATAATAGCTTGGATAACCTAGAAGCATTGTACCGAGAAGGAATAAGATTATTAACGCTCACACATTGGAATGCAACAGAATGGGCCGGCAGCGCACACGAAAGTAGAGAAAGAGGATTAAGTGGTATTGGAACAGATGTTATTGCCACTATGAATAGACTTGGCATGATAATAGATGTTGCACACGTTTCGGAGCCAACTATATTTGATGTTGCCAGAGTTTCCAAACAGCCATTTGTTTGCAGTCATGGTAGTTCTAAATCTATTTATGACAAGGATAGGGCACTGTCTGATGATGCCATAAGAGCAATTGCTAAAAGTGGAGGCGTAATAGGCATAACATTTTTTCCCGAACAGCTCACGTCTAATCCATTTATTGAAAAAGATGCCATGACTAAGATGTTGGGCAAATTGGCAGAAATAGAAGGTAATGAAAATCTGCTTCCCGCAGAGAAAGCTCGTTTAAGTCACCGTGTTCTATATAACGACTACAAAGTGCCTTCATTTGTTCCGGGGCTGGATGCTGTTTTTAAACATATCGATCACATAACGCGACTGGTCGGTGATAAACATGTTGCCATAGGCTCTGATTTCGATGGCGTTCCCTATTTCTGCAAAGGCTTGGAAGATGTATCAAAGTTAGATAATCTGGCCGAGCTGTTAGCGACTCGTGGTTACTCAAATGCAAGCGTCGGAAATATAATGGGTGGTAATATTCTGAGAGTGATCGACAATGTGATGAAGTAATATGGACATTATATGAACGTTATTCATGTAGACATGCCGATGTTAGACACGTGGAACCAGCCCTGCTTTCCTTTGGCATCAGCTATCTTAGGTTCAATATCTAAGGCAAATGGCCTATCATGCTTATATGTTGAAGGAAGCAGGATATATTCCGACATTTGCAAGATGCCTCAAGAGAAGATTTCTATTCCGGAAAGATGCATAGATAATATTTTTTCACAAATTATCGCTATTGCCCCAAAGATCATAACCTTTTCGATCAATCACTGGAATCAAGGTCTCTGCTATAGGATTTTGGATAGATTGTTTCGCAGCAGATTTTCAAGGTCGAAGGTGATTTTAGGTGGGCCGCAGGTGACTCTAGTTTACGAACATTTATTCAGCTTTCTTAATGAGCGATTCAAAGATGTTTTAAACGACAGT
Organism: Deltaproteobacteria bacterium CG11_big_fil_rev_8_21_14_0_20_49_13; assembly: GCA_002796305.1. Lineage (NCBI taxonomy): Bacteria > Deltaproteobacteria > Deltaproteobacteria bacterium CG11_big_fil_rev_8_21_14_0_20_49_13. The sequence goes on along the minus strand of PCWZ01000086.1, from coordinate 6,238 downwards.
CTTTTTCTAGGCGTAGGAGAGGCCGAGGTTGTCTATGAAAAGTTTATAAAGAATGTTTGTGCCAGTGGCATTGCTGATACTTCAAATGAGAAATTCCCCGGCGGCCACTTGAAAAGCGGCCACTTGTGAAAACCGTTGTTCCTCTTTTTAAAAAAGAGTTCTTTGAAACAATGGGCACAGGCCTGGATATTTAATTCCCCTGACTTGTTTCGTCTACATTATTTTTCCTCCGATAATTTGGCTCATAATAATCGTGGATCGTATTGTTTCCGCCTATCGCGGTTACAGCCCCCATCTTATAAACTGATTTTAATCCCCTGCTGTAACGCGAGTTCTTTCGCCCATACACAACGCCGCCGCTTGTCCTCTCAAGTTTTACTAATCCGGCATAACTTAAATAATGCCCCGCATCTATAAATCTCCCAGGTGAAACTACTCGCGAAACTATCTTTACTGCCCCAATTATCCCGATACCAGGCAAACTCTTCTGATGTCTTATCTCCGCGTGTTTCCGAGCCAGCTTCTCAAAATCCTCCTCATAGATATCTTTCTCCCTCTTGCAACATTCAAGCTGCCTCTCCATTCCCTCGATAACCCTCTGTTTAACTGTGCCCTTCAACCGAGTTCCGGTCGATTCCTCTCCCGTCAAACCGCTTGTTTTTAACAATGAATATCGCTGGTTCTTCAGCCTTACCATCGCCTTCACCAGATCATCGTATCCGCTCACTAAACGCCGCAGTTCCAAAAAACCTTCTGCCGAATGATATACTTCCTTCAATAAATTTGCCCGAAGCAGCTGCACTAACTTCACTGCGTCTATCTTGTCTGTCTTGGCTCCTTCGCTTAATAAATGGTTCCGTACTGGATCACATATCACCAAACGATCCACGTGACCCTTCAGCTCTGTGTATAGCCACTGTGATGTCGTTGTCTCCTCCAGCGCCAGTATCTTGCTCCCTCGTAAAATGCCTAAATATAACTTTAGATCCTCAATCTCTGACGGAACATCCACAACGGTCACCTTGTTCGACTTCCCGGTCATTCGGGCGATCGCCATGTTTTTTATTGACCAATCGACCGCGATGTAGTGATTATACTCCTTGCTCATAGTCTCCCCCCTTTTTTTGCTTGGCTTCATTGCCAGCAAAATGACCATCCTGCTAAAACAGGTTAGTGTCCATAAAGCCTTCCGGCTTTAGGGGGAGACCTTTTTTTCTATTCTATTGCGTGTTTTTTCAAAAAAACACTTATGAGTTTGACATCCATTATCCAAAACTTGAACGTCATAAGCGCAAGTGATTGTTTTTGAACGCTAATTTCCAATAAGCGACAGGGTGTCGCCACGGGCGTTTACCGGGGATATGTGCCAATATAATATAAGGGAAGGTAATTGTCGGTTTTGACCGGCCGGTAACAGAAGAGAATTGGAGGGTATGACACGTTGTTAGACCGGGATAGGATTTGATTTTTGAAAGTTTGTAGCCGGTGTTGGCAACCTTCGCAAAGCAGTGTTTCACACCGCTTTGAGCATCGTTTAATAATCAATTGGGGTATATATCCCCCGCGCACCAGCTCCTTACGGGCTGGCGCGGGGATGTTTAAAAGCTACTCACCACAAGTCGAAGCCGGTAGAGTGTTCATTATGAGCTTGGGTTGAGGCGCACCGTCCATAATGGCGGTTTTGACGGTTACGCTCTTTGCAAATAGAACACTGAGAAGCATCTGGGATGCTGCACCAAAATAAAGACGCGTCAAATCTATATCATCTCAGCTCTCGCTATTCCCAATTTAACCGGACAGTTTGCTCCGTGACGGGTGGTTCTAGGCGAGCTCGACGGACTTGACGGTCGTGGGTTTTAGGGGAAGCGTGAAGAAGAAATTAGAGCCTTTGCCGGGCGTCGACGTCAGCCATATGCGCCCACCGTGCAGCTCAACCACTTTTTTGGAAATGGCGAGACCTATGCCGGGCCCGTCAAACGGCTTGGTGATAACGTCATGCGCCTGCGAGAAACCTTCGAAAATACGGCCATGTTTATCGGATGCTATCCCTATGCCTGTATCACGAACACTTATCTTTAACATCTCGCCCGCCTTTTCGGCGTCGATGACTATCTCTCCGTTATCGGTATATTTGACCGCATTCGCAAGCAGGTGCGTGAAGAGCTTACCCAGCCACTCTTCATCGCCATAGATCGAAGGCGTATTCTCGGTAAGAGTAAGCCTTAACTTGGTATCATTGTTAGGCGAAACGCCATCGGCTATCTTGTTCAGAATCTTTGTAATATTAAGCCTTCTCACATTAAGAGAAAGATGGTTCGCCTCAAGTTTTGCAAGATCCACCATGGAAGTGACGGTTTCGAGAAGTCTTCTGCCCGACGTTCCTATCATATTAAGATGATCTTTTTGTTCTGAGCTAATGGGACCGTCCCCGCCCTCGGCCATGAGATCGGCAAGCCCTATGATGCTACTTAAAGGCGTCCTTAGTTCATGAGACACGTTCGAAAGAAGCTGACTCTTTAGCCTTCCTACTTCCTGTAATTTCACGTTCCTTCTCACGATATCTTCATAAAGGGTTGCGTTGTAGATGGCGATCGCAAACTGTCCGCCCAGAATATTCAACAGCTCTCTCGTGGGCCTGTCATATATATCGCCTGACTTCTTACTACCTATATTGATGACACCTAAAAGAAGCCCTCCTGTAAATATCGGAACGCAGGCCTCGGCGTGGAACTGAACGCAATATTGAAGCCCGTCGCCTTTCACCTTTATGAAATCGCGGCTGTTAACAAGCTGAGTGCGCGATATCGTGCGGTGATAATCCTTAAGCCATTTCAAAAAATCATTGATGCCGTCGACCTTAAACGAGGATGGTTTGGAACCGAGCGACTCTTTGACCGTATATTCGCCGTTGTCCTTGAGGAGCAACGAGGCGTCATCGCTTCCTACTATCTCACAGACCACCTGCAATATGGCGCGGTAGAGACTTCTCTTATCTTGAATGGAATTTATATGATGGAGATAGTGTTTGAATATCTCTTTGTAATCATATTCCGACCTTCTTAGGATATATCTTCTGGCAAGGGTCGAACATCTTCTCCATTTTGTATAGATATAACTCGCCGCAAAAAGAAAAAGCGCAACGGCAAAGCCTACCATCCATGTAGACGCCGCAACGCTTAAAAATTGATATCCCCCCAAAGGATTTCCCACAATTCCCCCATTTAATGTCAAAGGTCGAATAACTCTTCCAACTTTCAATTATTATTCTACTAGAAAATCAACAAGTTGGCAACTGAAATTAATGTAAATTGTACGAAAAATTATAATTTGCCTAAAAAAGGCGCTCATGGTAAAAAGTTTTATATGAAAAAGTTACTGTCACTCATTTTGATCGCCTCTCTAACAGTTGTCCTTTCATCTTCCTGCAAAAAGCCGCAAAAGCAGAAGACATCAGTTCAGCAGACGATAGAGACCCCCGTGATGCAGATGGCGGAACCTGCTCAGGTCACCAAAGCAATGCCGGGAGTGGACCAACCGACGGAGCCAATTCCGGAGGGTAAGCAGATACCGACGTCGCCTGCATCCCCCACCATCGTTAAATCCGCGACCAATGTTGAGCTAATAATAGACGCCTCGGGAAGCATGAGCTCTCCTATCAGCCAGACAATAAAGATCGACGCCGTAAGAGCGGCCCTTAAGGAGATATTCACCGCCCCGGTCCCTGCGGAGGTTGGAACACGCAAGATTGCGATAAGAACGTACGGAGGCGGCTCTCCATCCGACAAGGAAAATTGCGCAGACACTTTTCTTGAATTCCCCATGGGAAAATATGATAGTACGGCTTTTAACGCGGCGCTTAGCAGGATAACACCTCAGGGAGTTTCTCCGATCGCCTTCGTTCTTGAAGAGGCGAACAAGGATTTCACGGAGAGCGCGGAAACAACAGACAACCTTTTAATACTCATCGCGGACGGACTTGATTCTTGCAATGGAAACATAATGGCCGCGGTTGAAAGGCTGCACAATGGACCGGGAAGAGTGATAGTCGATATCATCGGCTTTGATGTAGATCAGGCAACGTCAGACGCCTTCAAAAAGATAGCCGAGGCAGGGAGCGGAACTTTCTATCTTGCACGCTCGGACGCCGAACTGGCGTCGGCCCTCGATCAGGCGATAAGCGCCAACCTTCCATATAATCTCCGCGTAAAGGTTTTGAGCGGAGCAAGTCCCGTTCATTCCCTGATAACGATCTTCCGCGCGAACACCCAGTCGGTCGTCGACAGAAGCGAATCACCCGGATTCAAGTTCTTCAGACTGGCGCCCGGAACATACGATATTCAGGTCGAATATACGGATTCTATCGAGGCATCAAAACCTGCAAAGATAATAAAAGGCGTCGATGTTACCTCGACATCAAAGACGGAACAGATAGTGCAGTTCGATCTCGGAAACCTTAACTTAATAGCGCTTGACCAGGACGGCAAGGATACGAAGACCAACATCTATATAAGAAGGGCTGGAACAGAAGATATCGTCGGTCAGCTTAACGCTGTAACGTCCCCTCAAATGGTCCATCTGACCCCCGGCTTGTACGATATTGATGCCGAGACGGCTGTTGAAGGAACAGCCGCGCTCACGACCCAGGCCAAGGGGGTTGAAGTAAAGACCGGCGAAACCACGGAGCTGACACTTAAATTCCAGACGGGCAAACTTTCGCTCAAGGCTCAGAACGTCTTAAAAGAACCCATTCCGTTCACATACAAGATAACACAACCTGAATTGACCGAATCGCTCTTAGATGGCGAATCGATATCGGAAGGAACGGTCATCGATCTTCCTCCGGGGAATTATGATGTATATGTAATGTGGTCTGATCCCGTACTCCACGGAAGCGCCGAGGCAAAGCTCTCTAACATACAGATCAACGGCGGCGAGACGCTGGAACAGCTGGTCACCGTTATAACCGGTTCCGTTAAGCTTTCGGGCAAGGACAGTTCCGGCAAATACGTTTACACCGAGTTCGCTATCAATAAAGAAAAAACGCAGGATACCCTTATAACCGTGGTTGCCGACACCGAACCGGTAATGGTCATGCTGGCCCCTGGCGTCTACGATATCACTGCCACCAACACCACATCAAAGATAGTACCCGCCCCGAGCGTTGCATGGGAGTCGACCACTGTCAAAGAAGGCGAGATCAAGACACTTGATGCGGTATTTAAGCTCGGCTCAATAAAACTCATCGGAAAGAACGCAAAGCAGCAGACCATACCCACAACCTTTACCGTATACCGCGGCGGAACCGATGACGCGTTGGTATCCGAAGAATCGGAACGTGAATGGACAACCTTTACACTCACCCCGGGCCTCTATGATATCAGGGCCGAAGAGACGCTGGCAAAGACCGATCAAAAACCGAACGTGTGGTTCTATGATGTGGAGATAAAAGAAGGCACCTCTATCACTAGCGAGGCCGTTTTCACTTCGGGCAAATTGAAGCTCCTCTGCCGCGGTAAGAACAATGTCGTCCTTACCTGCGAGTTCAACGTCTTCTCTTACGGTTCGGATATCGCCCTTTTCTCAGGCACAACGACAGATGACTGGAAAGAGTTCGATATACCGCCCGGAAAATATTATATGGAAGCGGGCTGGAACGATCCGGTGGAAGAACAATTCCTCAAAAAGTGGATCAATCTCTCCATAGACGAAAACCAGATAGTCGAGCAAATCCTTAGATTCTAATTAGAGTCTAACAGGAATTCTTATTTATCGTCGAACACGCTACGGTAGTGGGAATCATACTCCGCGGCATCCATAATGCGCTCGGTCACCTCTTCGGTTATCTCTTCGGTATCGAAATCGGGCAATAGGCTCCTTTTGACCCTCTCCTTCACCCTCTCCTTCAGCTTTTTTCTTTCAACAACTGGCTGGCCTACGGAAACAAGCCCGTTCAAACTTTTGGCATCACGCTTTAGAGCTTCATGCACAAGGTCGAACGGCGGATCGATATTCGTAGCGGTAGCTCTGGAATCGGTAGCGGACGAATCTTTGGAGACACCGTCCTCAGCTGTCAATATTGACTGTATCATCTTCAGTATCATTTCACTGTGGTTATCGCATCTTTTCCAAAAAAGTTGCTAAATAACCGGCCGGAAGTTGAAGATAAATTTGAGTCAAATTTAATAAAGTGGGATATCTATTGGATATATAATAGGAATTAGCAATTAAGTAAAGATCC